>NZ_FOUU01000004.1 GCF_900114975.1 Thermodesulforhabdus norvegica | reverse complement strand
CAACTTTCTCTGGATGCTCGTTGCGATATTCACGACCCTTACGGGAGTGGTGATAGGCTTTGCCTACTGGGACAGAAGAACCATCATAAGGAAGGCAAGAGACGAGGCCGTTGAAACCATCGAAAAGCAGGGAAAACTGGTCGATGTGATCAGAGCCCTGAGAAAACTCGCAGAAGAAGACAAAAAAGTTGCAAACATCCTGAAAACCTTCGGATTACTCTGAAGACAGACTCCCATTAATACGACGAAAAATCTGAAGCTTTTAGCTCAAACGCCCTTAAAGCCCCCATATAAGCGCAAATACTTTCACAAAAAATGAACATTCCTCTCCCGGGGGGTTGTACTTCACGGTCTGGAGCGAGCTTTCGCAGAATAAACCGTTCGCAACACAGATCCACCCGAAATACGTCAATGAAAATGAAAGTTGAGGTGCTAATCTGTTGACCTTCGAGATTATTTTGAGATAGAAGAATAAACATCCGAACTTTATTTTGGCGCAGTTGCAAAAGGGGCTGAAATCGGGGTTTGCGGGCAAATGGCTGGTCTATTTGTATGGTTCGTCGGTAGAAAGTCGGGATTTTTAATCTCGCCATCAGGATCTCTATGCTACGCAACCCCACTGTTGTCTTTAAACCACTGGACGGGTGAGGAGTAAGAAATGAACCATAAAAGAAAAGGCTATTATCCTGCGTTCGTACTGGTCTTATTGCCTTTATTTTTGTTTTCCCGCCCGCCGGCTTCTTATCCCGCGGCACAGGGTCCCCGGTTGTTAAAAATCGGAGCCATGGAGGGGGATAAGTTCGTTCAGATCGAGCTGGTAGCAAGCGGAGAAATTGGAGATCTGATCTTTGACGGAAGGGCCGACAGCTCCAGCCTCAGCATCTTTATTCCCAACGCATCTTTCAGCGCCCCCAAGGCATGGGTCAGAACGGGATCCGAAGTTCTCAAGCGCCTCAAGGTCCAGTCCACGAAAGGCGGTGTACGGATCACGGGTCAGGCCGAAAAACCCTGGACCAGTTCGGCAGTGAGAAAAGATGGGGCCCACGCCTACCTTCGACTTTACTTTGACGACAACTCGGATGCACCCCGCGTCACCATTCCTGCTCCGGCAATCCCTGTTGCATCTCGTGAGCAGACGTTTCAGCAACAGCCCGTAGCAGAAATGAGGGAAGAAGAAATCGAAAAGCTTCTGGAACAGCTTGGGCCGGTCCCTGGTCCGGGAGCAGTTCCGGGCACGGAAAAGCAGTACTTAGGGGCACCCATAAGTCTGGATCTCGTCGATGCCGACATCAAAAACGTCGTACGGCTCATCGCAGAAATCAGCGGAACGAACATAGTTGTGGACCCTCAGGTTCAGGGCCGAATTACCATGAAGGTGGAAAACGTCCCCTGGGATCAGGTCCTGGACATGATTCTTGAGGCGAACGATCTGGGAACCAAACGCCAGGGAAACGTCATAAGGATAACGACTAAAGAAAAGCTTCAAAAAGAAATCGAACTGGATCAGGCTCTGGCGGAAGCACAGTTAAAGCTCTTTGAAAAACGAGCAGAACTGGAAGCCAAGAAGAAAGATCGGGGACCGATAGAAACGGCTTTTATTCCCATTTATTACCTTGTGGGCGTCTCCGCTCCGGGTGAAGTCCAGACGGAAAAAGAGACCACTGCAATCACGCTGGCGGGTACGAGTGTCACCACCAAAGAAACCAAAAAACCTCTCATCGTTGCTCTACTTCAGCCCCTTTTGAGCGAAAAGGGCCAGATGGTTTACGATTCCAGTAGAAGGATGTTGATCGTCAGGGACTACAGCAGCAGGATAGCGGAAATCAGAAAAGTCATAGCCCAGCTCGACCGCCCGCCCGAACAGGTCAAGCTGGAACTTCGCATAGTCGAAGCAATAACCAGCTTCACCAAGGCTCTGGGCATAAACTGGGGTTTCAGTTACCAAAACACGGGAAACCATTCCTTCTCGCCCTCTTTTGACATCAACTTTCCCATAGATACCGTAACCAGCAGCCTCAGCTTCGGCTGGAGTCTTCTCAAGGGTCAAAGCATTTTCAACATCGACATGGCAATAAACGCCTCAAAGGAACTGGGCAAGACGAAGCTGTTAGCCGCCCCCGTCGTTTACACCATGACCAATCAGGAAGCAAAAATTACGCAGGGAACTGAAATCCCGGTACTCGAAATGACCGAATATGGTGAGCTGGCGGTAGAATATAAGGATGTCATACTGGAACTTACCATCGTTCCCAGCGTTACTCCTGATAAAAGGATTCTCATGAACATACACGCCCGTAAGCAGGACATCGGTCAGGATCGGATTCTGGCCGAAGCCGCAGGTCTCAAGGCCGTGGATATTCTGAAAAAGACTCTGGATACCAACGTTCTGGTTGACGACGGAACCATCGTCGTAATAGGCGGCGTTCTCAGGGAAGACAAGCGCTACACAAGACGGGGCACGCCCGGTCTTGAAAGGTTGCCGGTTTTCGGCTGGCTCTTCAAAAGCTACGAAAAGGATTATCAGACCGAAGAGCTTTTAATATTCATTTCACCGAAGATAATAGAGCTTCCCGCAATCTCCACGGCAGCAGCATACGGAGAATCGACAAGATAGAGAAAGGGTCGGGTGGTCCCCACCCGACCCTTCAAATAAGTCGCTTTCGATACTATCCACACACCGGAGCGCTGCAGTAAATCTCACCGGTCTCAAAGGTGCAAAGGCTACTGCAGGTCTGACCGCTTTCGGTAACACCTTCCGCCGTTGCCGTGAAAGAATCACAGGATCCGTCACCACTTACCCTGACACTGGTAAGATGCGGTCCGGTGCCGGAGAAATTGCAGGCCGAAAGACCGCTGAGATCCGCATCGGGATTGGTGTCGCAGGAAACTCTGGCTTCCATCACGCAGGCCCGGGCAAAGCCGACGAGATCCTTGGACCTTGCCTTGTTTTTGTAGTAATTGAAAGGAATCATTGCAACGGCGGTGAGAATAGCAATGATACCCACTACTATCATAAGCTCAACGAGGGTAAATCCCCCACTTTGCAGATTCTTCATGACTCCCCCCCTTAAACCAGCCTGATCTACCGTCCCCGCACGGGCTCTAGCAAAAGAGATGCCACCTATTGAGCCCGGACAGCACTGAGGCGTCTCTTAAAAAGGCCGTTCCGAAAATTGCCGGCACTCCTGTCCCGTGGGGATGGGTCAGCCCAAAGGTGCCCGTCATCCCGGGAAAGGTACGAAAACGAACCACCGTTCTACCGGTACTGCCGTCAGGGGGTCGTCAAAAGGTGCGGGCAATTACAGGACCCTGAAGCCTATTTTGTTTGGTCAACTTCTAGTAAACCCCGACCCTCCGCCTCAGCCCGTTTGCCGGGCTCTATCCGGCAAATCGGGGAAGACGGGACAAAAAAACGGCCGAAGGGAGATAGTTTCAGGGCTATTGAAAGTAAAGTAAAGTAAAGTAAAGAGGGGGGTGCAGGCGCCGGGCCTGTCCGGGAAATAAAACAGCCCCCACGAGGGGGGCTTCGGTAAAGCCTGCGGTGAAGCCGATCACGCCACAGAACGCAACCGGCCACACCGGAAGAAATCATTAGCCACAGGTAGGCGCAGCACAGCTTATGTCGTCATCGGTAGCGTTGTAACTACAAACAGCCGTACATTCAGTCTCGTCATCCAGCGTTCCCGTAGCCGTAGCAGTAAAATCATCATTGCATGCGGAAAAAGTAGTCTCCACGCCCGCACTTGTAATATACTTACTGCTCGCACCACTAACAGTGCAGGCTTCCAGAGTGCTTGCATCGGTAAAGTCGGGATCAGATTCACACTGAGCCCTTGCTTCCATGACACAGGCTCTGGCAAAACCGACCAGTTCCTTCGCCTTGGACTTCCTCTTGTAGGAGTGGTACTGCGTCATCGCCACGGCGGCCAGGATTGCGATGATCGCAATGACGATCATCAACTCAATGAGCGTGAAACCTTTTTGATTGGACCTTCTGATCATCATAACAAAACCTCCTTTTGATTAACGTTTTAGTTCAAACGGTCAATAGTCACATGAGCAACATACATGCCAACAATCCTATCAGAATCCGACAGAACAATTTACAATCATTACAACAGGTTATGCAGGTACGAACCACCCCGCCGGATCTTTTTACGAAAAGGATACCCCTGCTGTGCCAAAAAAGGTCATGTGGCTGACTTTATTTGTCATATAAAGTTATCCTCGTCCATAAGCCTTATCATCTCTGCATTTTTACAGGTACGAGGCATCCCTTTTGCCGGACTTCTGACACTTTGCGACACCATAAAAAAGCAGGAAGGAATGGACTTTCGGCCGGGCAAGAAATCGGCAGGTAAGGAAGGCGCCGGCTAAAGGGCGCCTTCCTCTGGAAAAGGCTTTGAAAGCATCAGAAAGACAAATTTCGCTCAGTCCGGGCGGGACTTTGATCGTCCCGCGACGCCCCCTGTCACTTTACTGATCACGATGAGAGCCCAGACCGTAGGGGCAACAGGGATGAAGACGCCTGTTCGCCTTCGAAAGGGTTAATCCCATTAAGGGAACTCGAGTAACAAAATGATCAGTTGTAAGGTCTCCTGCTCCGTCTTTAAAAAACTTTTCAACAAAAAAAACCAGCGCTATTCTGGTACGGGGATTTTTTCCACGAATTGCTCAGTAAGTGCCCCGAACCGGCATTGCCGGCCCGGCCGTGGAGGGAAATAAGATAAAGAGTAGATCAGGATTACGCAATTTAGTATTTTTCCTGTTTCGAGCGCTATTAAGCGGGTTTCTCATCGTTCTGATCCTGCGAAAAGTCGATCCCGGAGAGATTCTGGAAAATCTGAGGGCTTTTCCGGCATCGATGTGGTTTGCGGCATTTGCACTTTTTTTATTCGTTCAGTTTTTGAGTTCTTTGAGGTGGAAGATTCTGGCAGAGAGCCTGGGCATAAAAGAGGGCCTATCTTTTCTTTTTCCCTGTGCTCTTTCTGCAAACTTCTTCAGCCTTTTTCTTCCCGGCACGGTAACGGGAGACGTTATAAAGTTGCTTTATCTGGGAAGGCGCGGACACGGGAAGGCAGGAATCGCCGCATCGATTCTGCTGGACCGCGTTTTCGGCCTTTTTTCTCTGGTGGTGATTCTGGGGCTGAGCCCTGTCGATCCCGTATTAAGGAGCAGGGTCCCTTTTATGAGCCATCTGGCCGTCGTGTGCCTGAGCCTGGGAGCTCTTTTTCTGACTCTTCCTCTCTGGTGGGAAAGGGTGTTCAGACTGCTGAGTTCCCGTTTTTCCTTTTATCCCCGGGAATTCGTAACACTGAAGACCACCGGTTTTTTCGCCGCCTTTGCAGTCAGCCTGTCCTGTCAGGTCATAAGTGCCGGGGCACATTACATTATTTCCCTGGGGCTGGGTCTTGGAGTGACGCCCTGTTTCTTCGTCTTTGCGGTTCCCGCTGTGGGGATTCTCACGGCAGTTCCCGTTTCTCTTCACGGAATAGGAATCCGGGAGGGCGGTTTCGTATGGGCTCTGGGGCTCGTGGGAATTGAGCCGGAAAAGGCGCTGGCACTGAGCATCACGGCCTACTCGGCGGCATTCGTCGTGGGGCTTTGCGGGGGAGTGGTTTATCCTTTTTTGAGGGCTTCCAGAACTTCGAACGATTAAGGGTTGCCCGAAAAGGGACCTGACCACCGGGCAACCCTTATCCTCTTGTGGCTTTTTTCATACTTCAGAATACGTTTTTCAGCACTCCCGTGCCTGCGGTCTGAACCGGTGTGCAGGCTTCGTCGGGTTCGTCACGACTGCAGGAAAGCCTCCATTCAAGGTGCCATTCCCCTTCCGCTTCGTTTTCGGCAACGATGGTGTACCCGTCGTCGTCGGCATCCTCTACCCGAAGGACGATGCGCCGGCGTGCATCTTTGTCTTCGTGTATCACGAAGCTGTTGTCCTCTTCGCCGTCGTTATAGCGCGGAAGGTCTTCGATTGTGGCAGCATAGGTACCCCGTTCGGCCCGGTATTGCTCCTGAGCAACCCTTGCGGCCAGCAGTGCCTGTATCAGGTCGGATTCGAAGGAAGATCTCGTATAGTTTCGATACCAGCGGGTGGCCACCGCGGCCAGCACGGCGATAATCGCAATGGCCACCATGAGCTCAATGAGACTGAAGCCTTTTTTATTGCGAACTGTGGGCTTTAAAAAAATCACCATGTGTCCCTCTTCCTTCCCGAAAAAATTTGAATTTCCTCGAGTTTACCTTTCTTATAGACGAGATCAACCGGAGAGCCCGGAACGAGATCATCACAGGACCCGTTCTTTCTGGTCACGAGATCACCGTTTACCTGCATGATAAAAACGATTTCGTCGCCACACTTTTCCGTAACCGTCTCTCCGTCCTGCGTCTCAAAGACCACCGTCTTTCCGGATTTAGCCGTCCCGGGAACAGGACCCTTCACAACGGCGGAGACCACATCCACATCGGAAGACTTTCCGGTGTAAAACAATCGTTCAAACTTTCCGGCCGGGAGTTCCCCGGTAATCACAAGCGTAATGAAGAGGAACGCCGGCAGAGCCATCGAAATCTTTCTGGATCCCCAAAATTTCTTCATATTCACCACCTCTCTCATTCTCTAACTACTTCATCTGCACATCCACATCGGTCCAGGTACCCTGACGCAGGGTAATGGGCTTAACATTGACCCGTATCTGCCTGGAAGTTTCCGTGGTGGTAGCAACAATCACCTGCTCCGTAAGCACTACAGGCTCGGAACCGGGAACACCGCTACCCAGTTTCATGGCCACAGGGGGCTTGCCTTCGACGAGATCGTTCTCGTCAAAGAGTCCGTCGTTGTTGATGTCAAAAAGAGGCTGGTCCAGTTCGTTCAGACAGCCTCTTCTCGCAGGCAGTCCGTAAAGCCAGGTTTCTCCCGTTCCCTCACACTCGTCTCCTGTAGGAACGAAGGTCAGGAAGAAAACGTATCCGCCGAAGAGGAGAGGTGGGGTAATTACCCGTTCTCCACCCGTCAAAGTAACCTTCCATCCGTTAGTGGCCAGTGTGCAACTGGTTGAAGAATCCGTAATCCTGTACTCACCCTCCGTGGTAAAACCACGATCTTCAAGATCGCCAAGTGTGAGGGTGGTTCCACTGTCTCTCATGCCTATGAGGTACTGTTCTGTGTTGTCGGTAAGATCGTCAATGTCCCAGTACTTTCCGGTTCCAAAGTAGAGCCACACACCGTTGTTGGTTGCGGCGGCCGTTACCGAAGCGGTTATCGGATGATCGGAACCGAGGTCAATCACTGCCTCCGAAGAAATCGTGCCGGTACAGGGATCCGACAGGCGCCACATCCTCCCGAGAAGATCACCAACGTAGAGTCTGTCGGCGGTCAAATCCTCGTTGAGATCCACGGCCGATCCGGGAGTTGCCGGCATATTGGCGCCCTCGCTTCCCAGATAAACCGTGGCTATCTCGGAACCACTGTCGATATTCACTGCTTTAAGGAAAGCTTTTTGATTGGCCCAGAGCTCAGGATCTTCCACATATCCCGAGGGCAAAAAGACCCTCCAGTCGCTTTCCCCACAGCGAACGAATTTTACCTCATTCCAGGTTTCTCCGAGACCGGGATCGCTGACGTGCCATTTTAAAGAAACGCTATCGGGGGCATTCGTTATGTCAAAGGCGAAATACTCCGATCCTCCTCTTCCCAGTCCAACGACCAGATAGGTGCTGTTCCCGACTTCCTGAATCGTCGGCGTCCCGTCAAAGAAGAATTCATGGCAGTAGGAATTGTAAAAGTAGTTTGAGGTTAAATAACGGGAGAGCACGCTTTCCGGAATGAACGCAAATTTCTCTTCTCCGGTGTTAACGTCGAAGGCATGGAGCATTCCGTCGTTTGCCGTAACCCAAATAAGGTCTCCTGATATTCTGGGTTCGCTGGAGATAATGTCGCCGAGAGGCCTTTCCCGGAGTCTGAAGTCACCCTGGGGCATGTCGCCACATCCCATCTCACCGCGTATGAACTTTACCTGATCTTCCGTAAGTCCCCCGACGGCACCGGTAAAATCAAGCAACTGCGTTCCGTTCTGATATTTAATATTTCTCGTTTCTCCACAGGGTAGCGTTGAAGTGGTGTTCCAGCCATCCTCCATACTCCACCACTCGGCATCAGGGAGCTCGCCTTTAAGTATTTTTATAATCGATTCAATCTTCCCAACCGAATAATTGACGAGTGCCCCTTCGCCCATTTTGTCTCTGACCTGATCCTCGTTCTCGAGAAACTGCTGAAGGGCCTCGTAGTTTATAGGCTCGGGTTTATCGAGATTTCCGTCCCCGTCCATATCCTCGGGAATGTCGAGGTGTCCATCGCCGTCCAGATCCTCCGCAACATCCAGGTTGCCGTCTCCGTCAACATCTTCGCCGGGATCGAGCTGACCGTTTCCGTTGGTATCCTCATCAACATCCAGATGGCCGTCCGAGTCCCTGTCTTCGTACTCCGTATCGAGCTTTCCATCGCCGTCACGATCTTCATCAAGAATGTCGAGTTTTCCGTCACCGTCTTCGTCGGTGAAGTAGTTCCAGCGTGCGAGGTTGCGAACTTCAGAGGGTGAATGACAGTTGGCGCATCCGTAAGTAAAGCTTGAGGTACTTACCTCACCGGTCCAGTCCGTCAGGTTAAAGGCCGTATAGACCACGGTATTCCCAAGAGCAGTTCTTCGGGCTGCACCGCTTCCCGTTTTGAAAACGGTCTGCTTGATTTCATAGATAATCTCCCGAAGTGTTTCCGCAAGCTCCTGAGGGTTTCGAGCAATGTACGGATCGGGAACTCCATCGTTGTCGTTGTCCTTATGGAGTGCATAAGTATTGTCTCCGTCGGCATACTGGTTGGCAACACGGGCCATCTCCCGGAGCTGCGAATCTTCGTCCTCGGGCAGATTAAACCCCACGGCTATAGGGGTTACACCTGATTGTACAAGATCGATGGTTCTCTGGCGGACGTTGTCCACGGTAGAGTCAATATTTCCGATACCGTCGGTAAGGAAAATGACGAACTTTTTTGAGCAACGGCCGGGCGTGTAGTAATCGCCGTCCACATCCGGCTTTTGCCGGTTAAAGTATTTCCTGGCGGCAATGATGGAAGGAGAAAAGGGCGTTCCCTGCATGGCGTGAACCCGGTAACAGCCGTCACATCCGGAGATGGGTTCATGAGCTACATTGTCAATGGCATCAACCAGTTCCTGAAAGTGCTCCTCGCTGAAAGCTTCAACGCCCTCATAAATGCGGGTGTAATTGGCGTACTGCCCAAAAGTGGCCTTGAAAAAACCAAGACCCATGGCAAGGCTTGCGTCGGCTACCAGTCTTTTTATAGCATTTGCCACAACCTCAATGCGCGTCGTGTTGAGATAGTTACCGAGTAAAACGGTATCGTTTTCGTAAAGCTTAGGGATTTCCTGGGACGCATAGGGCGGAGTATCGTGGTCGTCGTGATAAGACCACTCGGCAATTCCGTAATTTTCAAGAATATCGTCGATATATACCGAACGGGGATTTGCTGTTCCCGGACAGTGGCTGTTAAGGGGAGTCCTGTTTATATCGTCGGGCGATTCCCAACAGGGGTAAACTACAAAATATCCACTGTCATAATAGGCTCTTCTATTATAGACGTAACCCTCTCGTCCGAGGTCGGTATAATGGCCCTGATAGGTCGTACTGGGGTCATAAACGGGTGACCAGTCAGGCCTGAGGCCATAGCCCATGGAACCGGAAAGGTCCACGATCATCAGGATGTCTGGCGCAACATAACGGCCCAGATAGAGAGGCACTTCTCCGCACACCGAATCTTCGTCGGCAAAGGCGTTCCCGGAGGTTCGAAGGAGACCGTAAGAAGCCAGAGCAATTCCGACGATTATAAGCACCCAGGGCCAGAGTTTTTTTACATTTTTCTTTGAGCCTCTCATAGCTTTCCTCCGTTTTTCCTACATAACGCAGACCTGACGGGCTCTTTCACTTTGGTCGGGGTTGGGTACCGAACGAAGCGCCATGACCTTCACGAGCACGCCGTAGGGACCACTGGCCGCAACTTCAAACTTGTAGCAACACCTGTCGTCGCCGTTACAAAGAGTCGTAAACCCGAGGTTTGTCACCTCAACGTCAACGGATATCGACTCGGTTCCGAAAGGTACCGCAACATCGGTCGCCTTTTTTTCCCCGTCATTCGCTTCTTCAACGGGGGGCAGGAAGTTAGCCACCGCCCACCTTGTGCCCGCTTCGGCGGCGTAGAAGTACTTGGCAAATTCGTACTGGGCACCTGATCCTTTGATATCCATGGACACGTCGTGGGCAACCCATAGAGCCACACCTATACTTACCAGGGTGATTAAAAGGACCAGCAAAAGTACAGAGCCCTTTTGGTCTGATAATCCCCTGTGCGGAAAGGCTGTGTTCTTTATCTTCATAACCAATCACCCCTTGCCCTACTCATCCCTGAACTTGTATATGCTTGCGCCAACCGAATGCCTGTACTGATCCCAGGCAAGAGATATGTATATCTGCCCCAATTTCGGGCTATGCTCTATGTATTCACACCTTACTCGATAACGCTTACCAAAGTGCTCGACTTCTGATGGAACCTCATCACACACATTCGGCAGATCTGCGAAAGAAGCCGCCGAAACGTAGCGCTCGAAGAGGTTGCTCAGGGCGAAAACTCCGTTGGTAAGCTCTCCGGCATAGCGGGACCCAGTCCCGTAGCGGGCAAACATAGCCGTAGTCGCCAGGGCGATTATAGCAAAGACCAGCATTGCCATGAGAAGCTCTATGATACTGTATCCGGTGTTTTTACAATGGCCTTTCATGGTTATTAACCTTCTCCGATGTACTTGTTACGGATGGCGGCAAATCCTTCAACGTAACGCCTTACGAAACTGTCATTAAAGGGGCCACAATCCTCAATGCGGTCATAAACGGTATCGTCAGTATATCCCCTGACTTCACGGGACGATCTCACAACGGTGCGGACTTCGACGAAAACCACGTTATCCGGATCTGCAACGGGCGCGGCAAGCTCATTTCCGTTACGATCGTAATAAACAAAGGTGAAGCAGTCCACCTGAATACCGGTATCATCACCGCCGATAAAATCCTCAAAGTCGTCTGCCTGACTACCTTTCCGCTCGATTGATTTCTCATCCTCCACGAACTGGTAGGATATCTCCTCGTCGGCATCATCACAGTCTCCGTCGCCGTTTACGTCCATCCTGACGGTAATTTGATCGCTCTTGGCGTCGGCAACGGGACTACACGCACCTACCTTACCGTTGGGAAAAGAATCGGCCATGCGAATGTCCCTTATCATGATCTCCAGAGCAGATCTGACCCCTTCCTGCATAAAGGAAGCCTCATGGACGTGCCTGACGGCTCCGAAGATTGGCAGGAAGAAAGAGTAAACGGCTCCGGCAAGAACCATTCCTAAAAGGAGCACGACCAGAAGCTCCATCAGCGTAAAACCACAAATATCGGTCTTTCCCTTCATGATACCTTCTCCACCCTTACCCTTCCCGTTCTCGAAACGCTAATCCTGAAATCGTCAACGGTTACAGTACCTGCCGCAAAAGCATTTGAGGTCGTTTTGGGAAAACCTCTTCTGAATATGACAAAATTACCTTCCGTAAAATCGAAATCCACGTTTTCGGCCTTTTCCAGGGTCATGGTCTGGAGAAAGAGGTCTCCACCAGGGGTATCACTATCGCAGGAGTTTGAAGAATTCTGGTCGGCACAAACGCGAAGAGTACGGCTATCCGAATCATAAGTTACTATTACGCCGTTAGGGTATGTGTAGGATGCCGTACGTGCGAAATAAAAAGCCGATGCAACAGCCTGGGCCGTACTGCGGTTGTCATAGACCCTTTTTATACGGCGTATTTCAGGATAAGCCACAAAAGAGCTCACAATAACCATGATTGCAATAACTACAAGGGCTTCGATAACCGTAAAACCGGCCTTTTCCCTATTTATTCTGCGGAAAACAGACATGAGAGACTTCCTTCTTCTAATGGTTCTGTTCAACGGTTCGATTTAATGTTACGTGTTCAGGTCTGTAGGCGTCAACTTCTGGAACCGGCCTTCACGATATTTTCACGATGGGGTTCCCGGTGTTTCATTAACGCCCTTTTCGGTGCAAAGGAGCTAAGGGGAAAGGGGTGAGTTTTCGTTGCCCCCAGATCGGATGACGCTCCCGATTTTATAATCCTTTTAACGATGTACGGATGTATGCGGTGTTAATAATGTAAGGAAGTTAAAATCGTATTAGGGCAATAAGCACGGCAAGAAAAGAAAAACCTATGCCCATAGTCCACTGGAGCATCCTAAAACGCCTTTCCACGGCCTCAAACCGCGCACCCATCTCCCGCTGAAGAGCTTCAAAACGCTTTTCGGTCGCCTCAAAGCGGGCATTCATCTCACGGTGCAATGCCTCAAGGCGCTTATCTATTGCCTCAAAACGCCTCTCCGTAGCCTCAAAGCGGGCGTTCATCTCGCGATGCAGCGCTTCAAGACGCTTATCCACGGCTTCAAGGCGGGCATCCACCTCCCGATGCAATGCTTCAAGGCGCTTATCAACGGCTTCAAGGCGGGCATCAATCTCACGATGCAGAGCCTCAAGGCGCTTATCTATTGCCTCAAAACGCCTCTCCGTAGCCTCAAAGCGGGCGTTCATCTCACGATGCAGGGCTTCAAAGCGGGTATTCATCTCAGTGTGAAGAGCACCGAGGCGAGCATCCAGCTCCCGCTGCAAAGACTCAAACCGCTTCTCCGTAGCCTCAAACCGCTCAAGCTCTATCACCCTCAGACTCTTGAGCTCCTCCTCAACACGAACAACCCGCTCAACCAGCGAAAGCTCCTTCGCCCTCTGCTCGTTCCTCATCACAAACTCGGCTATCCTCTCCGAAAAAAATTTCTCCCCCTCCTCCCGCAATATCCGCCTCACAACCTCCGCTATCCTCTCGTCAATCCGACTATCGTCGGAAAATTGCGACAGCACAGACAACCTCCTTAACTAAAGCCTCATCAGAGCTATCAACACGGCAAGAAAAGAAAAACCTATGCCCATAGTCCACTGGAGCATCCTAAAACGCCTTTCCACGGCCTCAAACCGCACACCCATCTCCCGCTGAAGAGCTTCAAAACGCCTGTCCATTGCTTCAAAACGCTTTTCGGTCGCCTCAAAGCGGGCGTTCATCTCACGATGCAATGCCTCAAAGCGCTTATCCACGGCTTCAAAGCGGGCGTTCATCTCACGATGCAGGGCTTCAAAGCGGGTATTCATCTCAGTGTGAAGAGCACCGAGGCGAGCATCCAGCTCCCGCTGCAAAGACTCAAACCGCTTCTCCGTAGCCTCAAACCGCTCAAGCTCTATCACCCTCAGACTCTTGAGCTCCTCCTCAACACGAACCACCCGCTCAACCAGCGAAAGCTCCTTCGCCCTCTGCTCGTTCCTCATCACAAACTCGGCTATCCTGTCCGAAAAAAACTTCTCCCCCTCCTCCCGCAATATCCGCCTCACAACCTCCGCTATCCTCTCATCAATCCGACTATCGTCGGAAAATTGCGATAGCACCTGTGACCTCCTTCTCCGAAACAGGAAAAATATTCCCGGTTTTGCTTATCGTTAACATCCTTGCGGCTTTTAAGTCAATTGAATGGTAGAGTGGATTATAATGAAAAAACGCCCAACATGATTCATCATTACTTCACAGCAGAGCGGCCACGACTTCGCCTATTATCGTGGCGCGCAATGCGTCTTCGCTTGATTTCAACGAGCATTAGGACCAGCCCCGGCGGAATTCCCCTCAGGGGAATTATCGGGTGTTTGAAGTAACCGCGGAAGAAGGCCCGTCGAAATTCACAGAAGCACCGAGGCGAAAGGAACGAAGAGGCAGAATACATGAGCTGTGAAAGATCCCGAAGGAGGCCGTAAAGGTCGGCACCGGGGAGTTTTGCCCGATAGACTCTCTGGAAGTCGATGAGGTGAATCCGATCCTTCGAAGGCTCGTAAAAGAGATGGGAAAAGTACAGGTCCCGGTGACGAAAACCGAGGCCGTGAAATTTTGCAACCGTATCCGAAAGCACCTTCACCACCTGCGGTGGCATGTGTCCTTTCAGGCTCAGGCTTAACTCTTCAAGAGAATACCCCGGGACACGACCGGTTATAACCGCCGCACGGACCGGCCGGTTCAAGAGACCGTCGTACTCCGTTATAAAAGCGGCGGGCTCGGGGGTATTGAACCCCAGAGATCTCAACTCGTGCAGCCTCAACCATTCCATGTACGGGGCTCTGGAATCACCCGGCCTAAGCCGGTGGAAAAGCTTTATAAAGAATTCACCGGCTTCGGATTTCCAGTATAAGATGCTCCTGCCCAGGGCATCCTTGCGAAAAATGCACCGGGAACCGGGAGGAGTCCATATGCGGTCTCCGGGGAGACTCAGAAGGACCTCTTTCAGTTTATCACCGTTGACAATCAGGTGATACAAGGCAATATCTTTCACCTCCGGGCAAATTCTTTTCCGGTATTATTCTAAAATCTGACGCAACCTTCACGCAATCGGGAATTTCCCGTGCTGGAAGGGCCTTTCATTATCAGTAGAGGATGCAGAAAGTTCTGACGACGGTTCTATCTCTTAAAGGGCTTTCCCACGGTTATTTCCAACCACGACAGCCCCTTCCATTCGTCCCGGGCACATTGCCGGTGGTGGTTCCATGAGTCAGCAGATCCAGGGTGCAGCGGAAAACCAGATAGGGAGATACGGAGGTTTCACAGAAGGAGTTTTCGGGGCAGGATTTCTTCAAACAGGGGCTGCAAGGCATGGGAGACTGAAGCGCTATGTGCTTTGTTACATTATCCGATGGGGGAGCATTTCTCCGGGCACCGGTTGCTCTGTAGATTGAAACGGTGGGAACACCCAGGAGGGCCGCCAGATGGACCGGCCCGGTATCGGGTCCTATCATGACGTCCACAAGATAGATCCCCGAGGCAAGGTCAATAAGGCCGCCACCCCTCCACAGAAGTACTTTGTCGGGGGTTGCATTTTTCAGGTAGCAGGCAACAGAGAATTCTTCGTCATTTCCCCAGAATACGACAATCCTTATATCCCTACTTTGAGCTTCGTGATGGTGCACCAGGAGCTCAATTAGTGTTTTCCACCCTTCCAGAGACCATCTTTTGGTTTCCCAGGTCGTGCCGGGCTGAAGGCCCACAATAAGGGCTTCCGGTGGAATTCCGAGAGACTTCAGCCGCCGTTTCTGCCGTTCAATAAAAGCTTCCGGCGGTCTCAAAGGACTTAGGGCGTTCCGGTAAAGGAAGTCAGGAGATCCGGCTCTATCGCCGGCAAGACTTCTGCAAATCTCGAGGGCTGCCATGATAAGGCGCTCTCTTATGGAAGTAACACCGGGTAAAAAACGAATTTTTCTGTTCGTTGCCAAAACGTTCGGCCATTCCCTGACATCATCAAAAGACCATCCGAATCTGGCAATTCCTCCGCTAAATAACGTAAAAAAACCGCTTTTACTGTTGCCCTGAAAATCAACCACCAGGTCGTAGTGCTCTCTGCGAAGAGTTTTTATAACCGATGAAATCTCTTTGAGCATTTGCGGACGGAAACGCTTTCTCCAGCCCCTCGTGTCAACGCTGATTACCCTGTCTATAAAAGGATGAAGGCGCAAAAGATCGGCAAAGCGGAGTTCCACAAGCCAGTGAATGCGCACGCCCGGAAGGTTATGCACAAAAATATCGACTACGGGCAGGGTGTGCACAATGTCCCCGAGAGAGCTCAGCTTAACTACAAGAATTTTCATATCATCATCGGTTTGAAATAGGGGATTTTAAGGCAGACCCACCTGGTCCTTGTTAACAAACTCCAGATACTCCCCACCAAGCTGAACCACCAGCCACCTCTTCCTAGTGGCAAGGTTTATTATCTCCTCCGTAAAATTAAAAGACGCTATAACCGGCACCACCTTCAAACCCTTATATTCCGGAAAATATTCAAAAAAATCCAACAGCATTTCCTCAAACTCACCCAAATACTCCCTCCGGTACCTCGACTTAACGTCTATTACAAACACATAATCACCTGCAACGGCAATCACATCGTACTCCCGCTCCCTACCACGAACCCTCTTCCGCCTCCTCAAAGACAGCTCCACCACCTCAAGCCCAAAAGCCCTCCTGATCGCATAAGGTATACCCGGCGCCACCACATCCTCAACCACCGTACCCAGCCTGCGGGCAAGCTCCCCCATCCGCTTGTTCATCTCATCCTTGAAAGCTTTCATCTCCTCCTTAAAAGCCCGCATCTCCTCTTTGAAGGCTCTCATCTCCTCTTTGAAGGCCCTGAGTTCAGCTTCCGTGCGCATCTGAGAATTGTACAGCTTGCTGAACTCTATACCCACAGTGCGGATAAACTCCTCTAAAACCTCCTCCAACCTGGATACCCTCTCGGCAACCTCTTCCATGTTCACCGACCTCCCGACAAAACCTGGTTTTCCAAAAAGCTGGAGACCATCGGCAGGCACCGTTTATATGATTCAACGTAACTATATCCCTCTATCAGAGGGAAATGAAACCGTAAAATCCTGAATACTTACAGGGCTTCGCTTCAGTACGTACGGGTTTTAAAAATCAGGTCAAATGCTTCCGGCGATTTTCCAAAAGCCCTACTATTTCCGACCATACTCTATCGGTTTTTATTGACGTCATGCAGCGGTGATCGGTGGGACAGGAGCGATGTTTACAGGGAGAGCAGGGAGCGTCTCCCTTCAGGGCCACGGCATTGGGATTTTTGGGAGCCGTTCTTTCGGGATCGGTGGGGCCGAAGATAACAATTACCGGGACCCCGAGTGCCGCCGCCGTGTGGGCAGCCCCGGAATCGTTCGCCACGACGAAGCCTGCACCGGCCTGAAGGGCCAGCATTTCTCTTATTGTGGTTTTGCCCGCAAGGTTCACCACCCCGGCTCGTCCGCTCATCCGAAGGACTTCATCACAAATGGAAAATTCGGCAGGCGAACCGGCAACGTAAACATACCAGCCCAGTTCTTCAACAAACCGCCGGGCAATCGCGGAAAAGCCTGAAGCGGGCCATCTTTTTGCCGTCCCGTATGCCGCTCCGGGATGAATCACGGCATAATGTCCTCTTTTTGCGGAAAGGTTGAGTTTTCTCGTAACACGTTCCCATTCCTCCACGGAAACATCAAGCCCGGGATAGGGTCTCGTTTCTCCAAGAGCCCGAAGACTTCCCTCCCATCTCACCACAGCTTCCCCTGCTATGAGGGTGAAAACATCCTGTTCGTGCAAAAAATTCTTCGGCGGTGCCGGAATGGGATTGCTCAAGAGGATTCTTCGGCCGTCGGTGGTCAACCCGAGCCTTTCTTCGGCACCTCCGAGAAAGGATTCAAGGGCGGAAGCAAATGAATTGGTGAAAAGCACGACCGATCGTGCCTTCATCTGCCGATAGGCGCAGGCTGCCTCAATGACCCTACTTAACCCCCGGTTCCTCAGGTCAACCCGCCCGACTCCCGAGAAACCGGCAAAGAGGTCGCAAATCCCGGAAGGCCCAACGATACAGCAGAAGCGGTGAGGGAAGGCGCGCAGGATGAGCTCAAGTGCCGGGGACGCCATCACGGCGTCCCCCAGCCAGTTGGGAAGTCTTACAAACAGGCCCTTCATTCTTCATTAAGGTTCTATCAGCTTCCAGCCACCGTCAACAACCTGCACCATGACCAGTGAATCCGTCCCCAGACCGTTGTGATCCTCCGGGGTCAGGTGGAAAATACCGCTTATGCCCACATAGCCGTCGATATTCTCGAGGGCATCTCGAATGGCTTCCCGGAACTGCCTGACGTCCTTCATTTTATCGGGTCCAACCCGTTTGATCGCTTCCGTCAGAAGCATTATGGCATCCCAGGCATAGCCGGAATGGGTGTTAATGGGATATTTTTCATCAAAATTATACTCTTCCTCGTACAGCCTCATAAATTCTTTTACCACAGGCTTCTGAGGGTCCGTGTCGGGGAGCTGGTCCGCCACCATAAGCCTCGTTGAGGGCATAATGCTACCGTTGGCGGCATCTCCGGCAAGCTCTACATACTTGGGATCGGGAAGACCGTGACACTGAATGAGGGGAATGGTTATGTCGAGCTGACGGACATTCCTGGCCACCTTTGCGCCGGCGGGCCCTATAGTCCAGCAGATAAGCGCCTCGGCATCGGTGTTTTTGATTTTTACCAGCTGGGCGGTCATATCGGGATCGTTCACACCAAAAGATTCGACGGCCACAATCTGAAGACCGTACTCAGGAGCAAGCTCCCTGAGCCACCTCAAGCCGTCCCGCCCGAAGCCGTCCGTTGCGTGGATCAGCGCTATCTTTTTAATGCCTCTTTTCTGCAGGTATCCGTAAATTTTTTTAACGGCCACGGAGGTGCGCTGAGGCGCTTTGAAAGTCCATCGGTAGGGACCGAACTTCCCTCCGGCTATTACGGGATCACCTCCCACGGTCATCACCGTGGGGATTCCGGACTGCTCGATATAAGGCTTTACGGCCATTCCCGTATCCGTCCTCGTCGGGCCTATCAGGGCTATGACCTTTTCCTGTTCAACAAGTCGCTTGGCCACAATAAGTGCCTTTGTGGGATCGCTCTCGGTATCACCGAACACGAGTTCCAGAGGATGGCCGTCAATTCCGCCTTCTTTGTTGATCTTATCCACGGCCATCTGAGCCACCAGCTTTGTGGGAGTTCCGATAGAGGATGCAGGGCCCGAAAGGGCGAAGAAAGCCCCGATTTTAATAGAAGCCTTCTCCTCGGCGGCGCAGTGGTCTCGAATACCTACGGCCACGAAGAATCCAAGTAATGCTACCAGTACCAGAATCTTTTTTTTCATGGTGCCCTCCTGCGGTTACCCGTTCATGTTACGATGATCAAAAACTCTTTTGCTTTTACGGTCTGTCCTTGGAAGGGTTCCATAATCCACTATCTCAACGGACGCCCGAACGAGAATATGCCGGCGTATGGCCTGAGCAATCTTTTCCGCAAGCTCCGCATCCCCTTCCGGACCCGCTCCCATTGCCCTTTCCACCTTTATAACCATCACATCACGCCCGTCCTCTCGATGATAAAGATGTACCTGATATTCACTGCCGATTCCGGGAATCTGGGACAGGACATAGTCAATCTGGCCGGGATAGATGTTAACGGCCCTGAAAATGAACATGTCATCGGAACGGCCCAGCAGATGGTCATGTCTGGGCAGGGGATTGCCGCAGGGACAGGGTTCGGGAATAAGGCGGGTCAGATCACGGGTGCGGTAGCGAATTAAAGGAGCGCCCTCTTTGCGAAGTGTGGTTACCACCATCTCCCCGATTTCACCGGGAGGCACAGGTTCAAGGGTTTCGGGATCGAGAATCTCCAAGATGTAAAAATCCGCCCAGTAGTGAATTCCCTGATGGGCCATGCATTCAAGCCCCGTACCCGGTCCGTATAGCTCCGTCATTCCGGGTATGTCAAAAAGGTGCTCCGCACCGGTGAGTTCCTGAATTCGCTGCCTCATGCGCCTGCTGTGCCTTTCGGCACCGAAGATTATCTTCTTGAGGGCAATTTTATCCCTGATCCCCCTGCGCTCTATTTCCTCTGCAATGAGCAGGGCCATAGAGGCGGTGGAGCAGAACACGGTCGTCTGAAGGTCCACCAGCATCTGACAGTGAATTTCCGAACTGGAAGGCCCAACAGGAACCGCCATGGCTCCGAAACGTTCGCAACCGAGCTGGAACCCCACGCCGGCCGTCCATAAGCCGTAACCAACTGCAATCTGCACCCTATCTTCCCGGGTCAAACCGGCCATTTCGAAGCAACGGGCAAACATCAGCGCCCAGTCGTCGATGTCTTTCTGAGTGTAGCACATAATCTTCCGCTTTCCCGTAGTACCCGAAGAAGCATGGATCCTGACGATCTTTTCAAAGGGAACCGCCCTTAAAGGAAAGGGATAACCCGCCTGAAGATCATCGGCCGTCGTAAAAGGAAGTCGTTTCAGATCGTCAAGAGATTTGATATCTTCCGGCTTAACTCCATGCTCGTCAAAGCGTCTTCGGTAAAAGGGTGAGTTGTAATAGGCGTGTTGTACGGTCCACTTAAGCCCCTTAAGCTGTATTGCTTCGAGCTCTTCCTGAGTCGTAAAGGTGGGCATAAAGCTTGCCGGCATCATCCCCTTTTCTCCTTCCTGCTTCCGAAATATGCACGTTTCAATATGTCCGTACCTGTAAGTTCTTCAGGCTTCCCCCGGAAAACAACCCGTCCGTTCTCCATAACGTAGATCCTATCGGCCACGTCCAGAGCTCTCGATACGTCCTGCTCCACGACAAGAAGAGTAAGAGCCCTTTTACTGTTAAGTTCCACAAGGGTTCGGTATATTTCGTCAACCACGAGAGGCGCAAGCCCCAGAGAAGGCTCATCAAGCATGAGAAGCGAAGGTCGAGTCATAAGTGCCCGACCGATTGCAAGCATCTGCTGTTCCCCGCCGCTTAAGGTTGCGGCACTCTGACGTTTCCGCTCCCGCAGGACCGGAAAAAGCCCATAGACCATCTCCAGAGTTTCGTTCACTTCGGCCTTATCCCTGAGATACCCTCCCAGTTCCAGGTTTTCCTGAACGCTCATGGTCCCGAAAAGGGCTCTATTTTCGGGAACCAGAACCAATCCCATGGAAGTAATCCTGTCAGTGCTCTCTTCGTTAATCCTGCGCCCCCTGAACCGGATTTCGCCGTGTACAGGCCTGATGAGCCCGATAACGGCTCTGAGCAGAGTGCTCTTTCCTGCACCGTTACTTCCCAGAATCACGACGATCTCTCCGGCCTTCACATCCAGGTCAATCCCGTTGAGAACCCTTCCTCCGGTTCCACCGTACCCGCACGAAAGGCCGCATACTTCAAGCATTGCCGCACCCTTCGCAACCTCGTTCCACCCGTCCCCCTGACAGAACCTTCTGCCGCGAACCCAGATAGGCATCGGCAACACGGGGATTTTCAACGATCTCATCGGGCGTCCCGTCGGCGATGATCTGCCCCTGATGGAGAACAACAACCCTTTCGGCAACGTTCATTACAAGATCCATGTGATGATCCACGACGATGGGGGTAACCCCAACCTTTGTCAGGGCAAAAAGATATCGGGCAACGGCCTCTTTTTCCTCTTCGTTAAGGCCGCCTCCGGGCTCATCAACCAGGATGTACGCAGGGTTTGCAGCCAGAGCCCTGGCCAGCTCAATGCGCTTTTTGTCGAAGAGTGAAACCTCACCGACCTTCAGCTCGGAAAGCTCCAGCAAATCGAAAAACCGCAGGACCTCATCCACATCATCGCCAATCATCCCGTTCAGGGGAAGCCTTCCGACACACATCCCCACAAAGACATGGTCCCGCACCGAGAATTCAGAATAAAGCTGGGGCACCTGAAAGGTTCGCCCTATTCCCGAAAGGGCAATTTTATGCGGCGAAAATCCGGTAATCTCCAGATCGCCCAGAAAAATCTTTCCCGATCGGGGCTTTACAATCCCGCACACTGCATTGAAAAGAGTCGTTTTGCCCGCACCGTTGGGACCGATCACGGCATGAATACGGCCGGGATCAAAGGTAACACTTACGGACGAAAGAGCCTGAAGCCCGCCGAAATTTACCGACAGGCCTTCAATACGGAGTTTTCCGCAATTACGCCCGGCTCTAACGGGAGTGGCACCACGAAGAGTCTTTTTCTTTAAGCTTTTGTCTCCACACGCCTCCGTTTCGGTAAGAGCAGAAAAGCGATCCACAAGAGAGCGAATCGCTGGCACCATCCCCTGAGGGCAGAGAATGAGCACAGACATCAGAACTATGCCGTAGAAAAGAACCTGCAACTCCTCAAGAGCGTGAAGAAGCTCGGGCAGAAGGGTAAGCACAAAAGCTCCGAGAATACCCCCCAGAACGTTTCCCATCCCGCCCACAACTGCCATGGTAACCCATTCCAGGGATCGAAAAACTCCGAAGGTCTTCGGGCTTATAAAGGACATGTAGTGAGCGTAAAGAATTCCCGCAATGCCTGCGTAGAGTGCACTCAGAACGAAGGCAAAGATCTTGTATCCCGTTGTGTTTGTACCACAGCACTCCGTCGCAATTTCGTTTTGCCGTATGGCCCTGAATATCTTTCCCACGCCACTTTTCTGAAGAGCCACCGTAGCGAAAGCGAAACCCAGAAGTGCAATCCACGCCAGCCTGAAAAAACCCCTGTCGGTCGACAGTTCTACAAAGCCTGCAGAGAGTTCGGGAATTCCCGGAAATCCCGAAGGTCCTCCCGTAAGGGATTCCCACTGGTTAAGGATCACGGTCAGAATTATATTGCACCCCAGCGTTGCCATGACCATATAGTGGCCGTGGAGCCTCAAGGTGGGAAAGGCAAGAATAAAGGAAGAAACCAGAACCATCGCAACGGAACCCATCCAGGCCGTCCATAAGGGAAGCCCAAAGGTAACAGAAAGAACGGCAGTTGTATAAGCCCCGAGTCCGTAAAAAACGGCATGTCCCAGAGAAACCTGACCCGTGGCATCGTAAAGAAGATTCAACCCCGTGACGGCAATCCCATTAAAGGCCACCACATTTAGAATCACGAAAAGGTAATCGTTCTTTATAAAGGACGGCAAAAATAGTCCGGAAAGTGATAGGCATATCAAGGCCGGGAAATATATTGCGGTCTTTTTTTCCACTCTCATAGTTCATGCTCGTCTTAAGCGAACAGAACCGAAAAGACCGTCGGGTTTGCAGAAAAGGATCATAACCAGCACCATAAATGCTATGGCGTCCTTATAGGTAGACGAAAGCAATCCGGAGCCAAAGGCTTCCAGCATCCCCAGTATGAATCCACCGGCAACGGCACCCGGAAGCGATCCGAAACCGCCGAGTACCGCCGCAGAAAAGCCTTTAAGCCCCAGCATCAGGCCGCTCTGATAGCTCATGGTGGTCAGAGGAGTCACCAGAATGCCGGCCAGAGCCCCCAGAGCCCCGCTCATACCAAAAGACAGGGCGACGAGCCTCCCCACCGGTATACCCACGAGAAGTGCTCCTTCGGGATTGTCCGCCACAGCCCGTATAGCCCTGCCTATTCTGTGTCTGTGCAGAAAAAGGTAAAGCCCAAGAAGCAGGCAGGCCACGACGCCGATTATCACAAGGGTTTGGGGAATTATAGAGGCCGATCCAAATCTTATGTATCGATAACCGCCGATGGGAGGAAGAGTCCTTGCATCCTTACCCCAGATTATCATACCGGTACCCTGAAGGGCGATGGAGGCACCCACCGTTATCATGATGAAAACGATGGGAGCAGTAGTTCTGGCCCTGCGGATCAGTCCCCTGTCGAGAAAAACTCCCACAAGAGTAACCATCGCAACGGAGACAGCAGCTCCAAACCAGAGGGGCAGACCAAGGTCGGCAACGAGTGAAACAGTGGCAAGGGCGCCCAGCATTACAAACTCGCCCTGAGCAAAGTTAACAATCCTGGTGGCATTATGAATCAAGCAGAACCCCAGGGCCACCAGGGCGTAGATACTTCCGCTCGTAAGCCCCGAAACTATGTACTGGGGTATTTGCTGTGCCAGCACCTGCTACCTCCCCGAAGCCAGTTCCAAACCGGCATAAAAGGCTTCCAGGTTCTTCCCGGCATCAGGGCCGCCGATTCCCTCGAGAACCTTTTCAAATAGACCCCTGTCACCGAAAAGAAAACCCTCTGCAACCGCAAACCCCAGAAGAACGATGTTTGACAGCACCGGATTTCCGAGCTTCAAGGCCACCGCCGTGGCATCCACAAAACGCAAAGTTCTGCCCTTCCACTCCTCGAGATCGAGCCCTTTAAACTCACCGTCTTTAGCATTGCATACCGCCGTACCTCCGGGCTTAAGGAAATAACCGTGAACATCCAGACCTTCACGATGAAAAGCCAGCAAGACATCTGCTTTTCCCGGCCTGACCAGAGGACCGTAAAAGGGCTCATCCCGCGAAAACACCTTAAGATGACTGATAACATTTCCTCCCCGCTGGGCCATTCCGTGAGTCTCAGAAATAAGAACACCAAGCCCCATCCCGGTGGCCACCAGGGCCAGAACCTTCGTTGCAAATAATACTCCCTGCCCTCCGAGACCGCTCAGAACGATCTGATTTCTCATATATCCCGGACTCCTGAAGTCGTTGAATTACACCTCATCAAGACCCGCAACTCTGAGCCCTCCATAAGGGCAAACCTGCACACATACCCCACAACCGGTGCAAAGAACCCGATCGATCTCTACCTTCTCCTTCTTTCCCCTCGATAGAATTGCCGGACATTCAAAACGATCCACACAAAGCTGACATCCCGTACATTCATCGGTAACTTCCACTACGACGGGATCAAAACCTCGATCCTGTTTTCTGTTCATAATACAGGGCCTTCGGGCTATCACCACTGCCACACCCAGTTCGTCTTCAAAGGCATATTTCCCCGCCTCCTTCAGAGCCTCCATCAGTTCCGAGAGCTCGTAAGGATCGACAACCCTGATGAAACCAACCCCGCAGGCTTCGACCATCCTTTCAATGGAAATGTCCGGAGTCGGTTGATGGCCCGTCATGGCAGTGGTTCCGTTGTCCACAATCACCAGAATAAACCTTGCTCCCCCGGACACGGCGTTTATTAAAGGAGGAATGCCCGCATGAAAGAAGGTCGAATCACCGATGGTTGCAATTACGGGAACGCCCTCTTTCTGATCACCGAAGAGTGAAAACACACGGGAAAAACCCGCCGCCTGGGCAACGGAAGCCCCCATGCAAAGCACGGTATCCACAGCTCCGAGATTTAAGCCCAGAGTGTAGCAACCTATATCGCCGGGATAGATCCCCCCGGGAAAGACCTTTCTTATTGCGAAGAACACGGGCCTGTGACCACAACCGGGGCAGAGCGTCGGCCGACGATCCTGTTTTTTTGATGGCAAATGGAATGAAGGAGACGGCGTCAGATCGCACCACCTGCGAACAATTTCTTCTACTTTCTCGGGAAGTAGCTCTCCCTCAGAGGGTACCGTTCCGTCCAGTCTTCCCGAAACCCGATCTCTACAGGGAAACTGTACTTCTATAACAGGATAGGTTTCTTCAAGGACGAGGATCCGTTCATACCGGTTCTGAATTTCCCTCAGAAAGGACTGAGAAATGGGATAAGCCATGGTAATTTTGACAAGGTCCAGCCTGTCCGTTAAGTTGAGATCTTCAACTATTTCTCTCAGGTGAGCCCAAACAACACCGCTTGCAATCACACAGGCCGGTTTTGGGTTCTCAGGGAGAGAAATTAAATTTTCCCGGGAAATGTTTTCCATCTTTTCATTGAGCTTTTTATGCAAAAGGTAACGGAACTTAGGCGTTGCCGCCCATCTTTGAGGATTTTTTTCAAAACGGGGTTCTCTTTTAAGCCTTTTAAAACCCGGAAGAGGCACATCCTGCCTTGCGTGGCAGACTCTCGTGGTCGGACGGACCATAACGGGGATCTGGTATCTTTCGGAAAGCTCAAAGGCCGATGCAATGCACTCTGTGGCCTCATGAGGAGACGAGGGGTCGAAGACCGGTATTTTTGCAAACATTGCGAAGAAGCGGCTATCCTGTTCCGTCTGAGAGCTATGAGGCCCCGGGTCATCGGCAGAAATGACTATAAAACCACCGGCAACCCCGGTGTATGCGGCGCTCATAAGGGCATCGGAGGCTACATTGAGCCCGACCTGCTTCATCGAAGCGGCAGCCCTCAGGCCGGAATAGGCTGCTGCAAGGGCGGTTTCAAAGGCAACCTTTTCGTTAATCGACCACTCGGCGTAGAGGTCTCCTATTCCGTGCTTTTGTTTTAAATTGAGAATGCTTTGAAGAATTTCCGATGCAGGCGTTCCGGGATAAGAAGCCACCACATGGCACCCGGAGGCAACAAGAGCATAGGCAATGGCCTCATTACCCAGCAGTATCTTTCTTTCGGACACCAGGTCATCTCCCGTTATGAAATTTTAAAAACAAAAAGGCCGTGAGCGGGTGAGCCGCCCACGGCCTTTTTAATCCCTTCGCCGGGAACCTAGCGGTGGGCAGACCTCACCCCCGGCCCACTCCACCACCAGCGCCACCAGTTACCGGTATGACGTGCTTTCCTGCTATTCACCATTTCCACGCCTTCTTCAATCACTTCAACCGCCTACACTTGCTAGCAAAATTCACCTCTTCCGTCAACAAAATATACATAACCGAGCAAGCTACTTGATATTTAATTCACAGACCTTACTTTATAAGTAGCCTTACGTCACAGGGGAGGTATGAAAGATGCGCGTATTGATCTTTCATCCTCATCTGGACGTAAAAGGGGGTTCCGAAAGACTCACAAAAATTCTCTACGAAGGGTTAAAGGATCTAGGTGTTCAAGCTCACCTGGTTTCTTTCGCGGCCACGGGTGATTGGTTTCCCGACGTTATAACAGCCCCGGAACCTGCCGAAGTCGTCCGTATAGCCGATAAAATTCGTCCGGACTGGATATTTCTCACGATATCCGAAACAAGCTATGCAAAAGGCCTTCGCGATAAAGCCAGAATTGCCATGTACGTTCACTTTCCACTCGAAGAGGAAGCAGAAGAAGAGAACATTCACGAGTATGAAAAAAGAGGCAGGTTTCTGCTGTGTTATCCCGAAGAGCTAAAGCTGATTGACAGAATCTTCGTAAACTCCAGAAGAACGGCTATGGCCGTCAGGCTTGTGTGGGGAAGAGAGTCAATCGTTGCTCACCCACCTCTGGAAAAACGCTTCTTTGCCGATGACTCACCTGTGAGAGCATTTCCACCCCCTGTCATTCTTTCAACCGGAAGGTTTACCCCGCTGAAGCGTCAGGATTTTCTCATATTTGCACTGGATCGAATAAGAGAAGATATACCAGAAGCTGAACTGGTTCTTGCGGGATTCCCGGATCCACGTCACGAAGAATATTACCGAGAAATAAAGAATATGGCCGAAGAAACCGAAGGGGTGCGCATTGTGGAATCGCCCTCAGATGAGGAGCTTTTCAATCTCTACGGAACCGCCAGAGTTTACGCTCACCCCAGAATAGGAGAACACTTCGGCATTTCGCCCTGTGAAGCAATGGCCCGAGGGGTACCTGCGGTGGTCAGGTATCCAACGGGACTCAAGGACATAGCAAACCAATTCATTGCCCGAAGTGATTACGCCTTTATCCGAATGTTAACAGAGGTCCTGAAGATGACCCCGTCTGAATGGTTTAAAGTAAACGATAAGGTCAGAAAAAGCGTCTCACCGCTTACTCCCGACAATTTTGTAAGAACTATTCTCGGAGGTTTAAAATGAAGGTGGCAATCATTTCAACGTTTCCGCCCTACGAATGCGGAATAGCAGAGTATTGCCACTTTCTCATAAATAAGATGCAGGAAAGAACAGATTCACTATATATTTTCGCACCCCACAATTGTTTACCTCAGGCTTCCAAAAGAAGGATAAAGGTGATACCCTGTTTCAGACCGGGTGCACCTGATTATTCACAAATGATCGAAACCATAGCCTTCAATGCCCCTTACGACGTTATCCACATTCAGCATGAATACGCAATATTCGGTAAAGAAAAAGCAATACTGGATTTTTTGCATCGGGCACAAAAGCTGTCGCAACTCCTGTGTATAACACTGCACACACCAATTCACTCGCTCCACCCTGACCAATCCTTACGAACTCTTCAGAAAGAAATGATAGAGCTGGCCGACGGGATATTCGTACACAGCAGCCTTGCAGAATACGAATTGTGGCAACAGGGATCCGACCTGAGAAAGATATTTATGGTACCTCATGGCACGTATATAAATCGCTTCAGAAAAAACAGGGACGTTTTCAAATTTATCATCGGGGCAAAGATTGACTTAAATAAAGTTTTTGTCGTTGTGATACCGGGATTTCTGAGGTGGGATAAAGGCATAACGGATCTGCTCAATATAGCACAGGCGATAAGCTACGAATTCCCCGACACAATCATAATAGTTGCGGGAAAATTTCAGGCTTCAGACAGTGAATTGAAGCTACTTCAACAATCCGTTGCAGAAGTGAGTAAAAACAGTGAGAAAGTGTATTTCGCCCGGAATTTTCTAGACCGAAAAGAGCTACTGCGGTACCTGGCCGCAGCCGACGCAATTCTTCTGCCTTACAAAGAGTGGCCCGGGCATGTCGGAGTAAGCGGTGTCCTTCATCTCGCCATGGGAAGTTTAAAACCGATCCTGGCATCCAGAGTTCCACGGCTAGTTGAGTACACCGAGTTCTTCCCCGAGCTTTCTTTTGCCCCGGGGGATCTGGATGGTCTTATGAGTGCTTTTTGCCTACTGCGAGAAAACTACACAAGCATATCAAGAAAGATCAAAAGGCTTCTCGTTCCTTTTGTACTGAAAACCAGCTGGACCGTGACGGCGGAAAAACACATCGATATCTACAGGCAACTTATGAAGCGAAAGTATCTGCCGTTGCAACCTCATAGGACTGCACAGAGTCAAAGGCCTGCTCATTGCAAAAGAGTAGTTTAAAACTCCCGGGTAAGGATTAACCGCAATCGATCGTTTACATCCCTACCCGGGCCTCCTTTTCGGTGACTGCTTCAGTAATTCAGAGTTTTTGCAAGAATGGAGATACCTTTCAGAAGATCGAGTGCCCGCTGAACCTGATTGTCTCCCTGTAGTGCTTCCAGCATTCTGGAATCACCTCCGACCTTCCTTCTGGCATTCCTGTCCTGCTCTGTGTCTCCGTCCTCCTGAATTTCCATGTGCCCTGGAAGATCTTTTTCCCTGATGGAAAATCCTTCTCTTTCGGATTTTTCCGCTTGAGCCCGCCGAAATTCCCGCCTGACCAGAATATCGGGTTCGATACCCTTTGCCTGTATCAGCCTGCCTTTTGGCGTATAGTACAGAGCGGTGGTCAAACGCACGGCGCTACCGTCCTTCAAGGGAATTACCGTTTGCACAGAACCCTTACCGAAGGTCGGCTCACCCACTATGATCGCTCTTTTGTGATCCTGCAGAGCCCCGGCAACAATCTCAGAAGCGCTTGCGCTTCCACCGTTTACGAGAACCACAATCGGGTATTTATGAGGACGACCGTTCTTATGGGCCTCAAAACGCATCGTCTGTTGAGAGTGTCTTCCTTTGGTGTAAACGATAAGCCCTTCGTCCAGAAATTCATCGCTTACCCTCACGGCCTGATCGAGCAGACCACCGGGATTGTTGCGGAGATCCAGAATAAGCCCCTTCAGAGGTTTGTTTTCTTCCTCGAGTTTCTCAAGTGCTTTTTCCAGCTCACTCGAGGTATCACTCTGGAAACTGGTTATGCGCACGTAGCCGAAGCCCGGTTCGAGGGTCACGTACTTGATGCTCCTGACACGGATTATGTCCCTCACGAGTTCCACATCAAAGGGCCTCGCCACCCCTTCACGGAGAATCGTAATGGTCACCTTTGTTCCCTCTTTTCCCCTCAGCCTCTTAACGGCCTCCATAAGGCTCATATCTTTAGTAGGTTCTCCGTCAATACGAATTATCTGATCATTGGGCTGAATCCCTGCCTTATCCGCAGGTGTACCCTCGAGAGGTGCCACCACGGTCAGAATGCCGTCCCTTATGGTAATTTCTATGCCTATACCGCCGAATTCACCGGTCGTCTCAACCTGAAGTTCCCTGTACTCGTCGGGAGTCATAAAAGCAGAATGGGGATCCAGTTCCTGAAGCATTCCTTTTATGGCACCCTGTATGAGCCTTGAAGGCTCCACTTCTTCCACATATTGCTCCTGCACGAGGTCCATCACATCCGTAAAGAGCTTCAACTGCGAAAAAATATCGTCTTCTGAAGACCGCTGGTCTCTGCCGGCACAATAGCCTATGAGGCTTGCCATAAAAACCAGAAAGATAACTCCCGAGACAAAAGCGTAGAAAGGTGTTCTTTTTAATGAGGCTTTTCGCAGAAACATCTCAAATCTTCTCCCCCTATTTTTTTGAAATCAGAAACCATTCCTTTATCGCAAGAGACCTGCCGTTTTTTCTCCATTCAAAATAAATACCGGGCTGGGAGGCCAACTCCGGAGGACCGACCTTACCAATGGGTTCTCCTTTTAAGACCCGATCCCCTTCACCTTTTAAAAAAGACCCCAACAGAGCGTACACGCTAAAAAAATGTTCACCATGGTCTATTATGACCATTCTGCCTAAATCTCTAAACCAGCGGGCGAAGACAACCCTTCCTGCGGCAACAGATCTCACCAGTTCGCCCGGTTTTGCCCTGATAAAAACGCCTCTATTATAGCGCAATATCGGCAACGGAGTATTCTTTTTTTCCGAAGACCCGATGACCACAGTTCCAACCACCGGAAGTTCCAGCCTGCCTTTCATGTCTTTAAGCACCGCCTCTCCTCGAAAATCGGCAGGCTTTGATTTCACGCTCAAACCATCCGAATCGGGTAAAAGTGATGGTACGACATTTTTTTCGAACTTTACAAGCTCCAGGGCTTTTACCTTCTCTGCTCTGAGGATCTTCAGCTTCTGGAGCAAAGCTTCATAATTTTTCCTGCTCCTTTTGAGTTCTGTAATGTGTTGCTCGATTTCTTTACGAATCGCCCTGAGCCGCAGAAGTTTTTGTTTCATGGCCGCAATTCTTAAGGATCTTTCGCGAATTAAGGATTTCTGCATTATTTCAAGGCTCCACAGTTCCGGAGCCATCACCAGGTTATGGGCGCCCACACCGTCCAGAAGCTCGTTTATGTACCCAATGGAAACCATGCTTCGCACAACATTTGCGTATTCTTCCGAGATAAACTTCTCAATGTCGACCTGCTCGCTTTGAAGCTCCTCAAGTCGCTCCTCAAGCCTGTGCCTTTCCCCATCGATAACCGCAAGGGTCTGAGCCACTTTATCCATCCGGGCATCGAGGCTTCGAATTTCCCGTGTGGTGTCAGCCCGGACAATGGATGCAACCAGGACGATTACCACCGGTGTCGCGAAAATCACGGTATTTCTCAGGATTTTTGCAAAAAACTGCGCCACCGCAACGCTCTCCCGCAGACTCTAAAGCAACTATCCTCTACCTTGCGTCCCACTTTCTTTTTCTGCGCATGGAACGCAGGGTAACATCTACAACCACAAGGGTTAATGCCCACACAAGCAGTCCCGGCAACAGCAGACCCGAACACTTTGATAACTTTGCGGGCAAGCAACTACCCTCACCGGAAGGCACAAAAAACCCTGCAAACCCAAATATCACCCAGGCCGTAACAATTCCCAAGAATATTGCAAAACTGGAATAGATCAAAAAGGGAATTTTAATCATCTGAGGGGACGCACCCAGCGTCTCCCAGAGATACAGTTCACGACTACGGGCCTCACAGGTTAACCGTATAAGCAGCACCGCAATGAGCAACCCCAGAATCAGGAAGATTACGGCAAAAAAGAGCAGAACCTTTCCGGCATGGTCGAACCATCGAAATACCCGCCCGGCCAGCAGGAAGCCGGAATACAAACGATCCACCACTTCCATAGAGCCCAGGGATTTAAGAAACTCCTCACACCGGACAAAATCGGCCAGACACTTTTCCGCAGTTATTATCCTGAAATAGACCGGAATGTAAGCAGGATCCAGATCTTCAACAATATGCGCCAGGTCGGGATTCCGCGCCCTGAAATCCAACAGGGCCTTCTCCCCCTGAAACACTTCAAAAGATTCGACCCAAGGAGATGCTTCCAGGCTCTGTCGGATTTTATCGATGACACCATCTTCCACCCCGGGTTTCATAAGAACTATCGTCGTCGTTTGTGAAGCCCAGGAAGGGGTAATACACCGCCAGATTTCTCTACCCTGAAGCGCAACAGAACCCAGGAAAACAGCCCAGCCCACGCACAGCACCGTGGCAAGGAAATAAGGCCAGGAAGCTTTAACCTCTCTTAAAACCCACAACAGTACGAACCTTGCCTGCACCGTTCACTCCGAAGAAGCAAGACCGGACATATCTTTTCTCAGAACCGGCACCACCTCCACAAACCGTCGTTTTTTTATCATGATTACCCGGGCATTAGATATGAGCAAAGGGAGTCTTTTATCATGAGTGGCTATAACAACGGTTATCCCTCTGGAGTGCAAAGACTTCAGAATATCGAATATAATTGAAGTATGCAGGTCGTCCAGATTGCCCGTCGGCTCGTCGGCCAGAATCATTCCCGGGCTATGAACGATTGCCCTTGCAATTGCCACACGCTGCTGTTCACCACCCGAAAGGGTTTTACACAAAACATCTTCCTTTCCCTGAAGCTTGAGAAGCCTTACGGCGGCATTCACCCTTCTTTCTATGTCCGGGCGGGAATAACCCATAAGAATTAAGGGAAGAGCTATGTTTTCAAAAACCGTATTATCACCCAGAAGCCGAAAGTCCTGAAATACGATGCCTATCTTCCTTTTCCACCGATAGAGCCCGGAAGATCCGTAAGATTTTATATCTTTTCCGTTTACCTCAACAACCCCCCGGTCATAGGGCAGTTCACCGGCGACGATTTGAATGAAGGTCGTCTTGCCGGAGCCACTGGCCCCGAGCAAAAAAAGAAAGTCCCCCTGCTTCACATCCACCCAAGCATCCTCAAAAACCCATTCACTGCTCCGATAGCGTTTGTAAAGCCCACGGCACGATACCAGAAGCTGGGATTTCATTATCGATTCCCGTCAACGATTATTCTTGAGTTCTTTCCGATTCTTTTTCACACTAAGCGATTGAAAAGGGCAAGAACTTTCCTGCATCGAAAGGAGGGCAAAAGGCCATGGCAGAAATAAAGAGCACCATCGAACTGGCGATGGAACGAACCAGGCATCTCGTTATGACCGACAGAGAAAAGAAAGAAATGGAATATCGCGAGCACCTGGAGAAAATTCCCGGGGTTGCACAGAAGTATCTGGATGGTTTGATGAAAGAAGAAGAAGTAAAAAAAGCCCTTGAAGAGCTTCCTGAAGCAATAAGAGAAAACGCAAAAAATAAACTTATCGTTTCCATCCTGGAAAAGACGGACGAAAAGCTGGCGACAAAGGCGCTGAGTCTCCTGAAAAGCCTCACAGCCCAAAAAGGGAAACATCACGTAGAAGAACTGGAAGCCCTCGTCCACCACTATGAATCCCGACTGCAGGGAGCTTTAGAAAAGATCAGTCGCGATATTACAGAAAAGCTGTCCCGCCGTAAGATAAGCGGAACGGCCGTAAGGATAATCCCTGAAAAATCCGAAAACTACCGAAGGCTTACCAGAGAATTCCACGAGGCTTTTACAAGAGCAAAAGAAAAATGTATAGAAGCCTTCGGGTCTTAGGAAGCCGAACTGAAAGGGAAATGTCCAGATGGGGAGCACGGAATGGAAAGACTTTTAACGGCCGAGAAAGCAAAGCTTTTTCTTCTGGGTAACGAAGCAATCGTCAGGGGAGCGCTGGAAAGCGGTGTGAGTTACGCGACCGCTTATCCCGGCACTCCATCGTCGGAAATAATCGACACGATGTATCGACTGAGGGAAGCCTCCGGTATCAGGGTTGAATACGCCGTAAACGAAAAGGTCTCCGTGGAAGCGGCGGCAGCGGTTGCCGTATCCGGCCTCAGAAGCCTCGTTTCAATGAAGCATGTTGGCCTGAACGTTGCGGCAGACGCTTTTATGACCCTCGCCTACGTCGGCGTTAGAGCCGGTATGGTAATCGTAACCGCCGACGACCCGTCTCTACATTCAAGCCAGAACGAGCAGGATAACCGATGGTATGCCAGGATGGCGCTGGTCCCCATGCTGGAGCCGTCAACGCCGGACGAAGCTTACCGGATGACGCGATACGGTTTTGAACTTTCTGAGAAGTTCGGCATACCCTGCCTGCTTCGTACTACCACAAGGGTAAGCCATGCCCGGGGCGTCGTAAAAGTGGGCTCTATTGCTTCCCGAAATACCCCCCGGGGACACTTCGAAAAGAATCCCATGAAGTATGTCGTTGTGCCTATGGTGGGCCGCGAACTCCGTCTGCAACTCCTGGAAAAGTGGTCAGGGCTCGAAAAGGTCTCTGAAGGTTGCGAATTTAACTTAGTGGAGGAAGCCAAGAACGGGGAAAGGAACCTCGGAATAATCACCGGAGGAGTCTCCTATCTCTACGTAAAGGACGCCCTGCAGGAACTCGGACTCGACGACAAGATTAACATTGCCAAGCTTGGTATGACTTCCCCCTTTCCGGAAAAATTCGTAGCTGACTTTCTTTCGAAGGTTGACAGGGTTCTTGTGGTAGAAGAACTGGAACCCTACCTTGAAGACATGGTTCGTGTTTGCGCTCAGAAGTACGGGCAATCAAAAAAAATCAGAGAAATAGAGGGCAAGTCGCTAATTCCGAGAGCCTTTGAGCTGAATGTGCCGGTCGTTAGATCCGCCATTGCAGAATTTGCCCGGATCCCAAAACCGGAAGGGAAAGTTTTTTCCGTCCCTCCCCTGCCTCAGCGTCCGCCCAATCTCTGTCCCGGTTGCCCTCACAGGGCTACCTACTATGCAATAAAACAGGTCTTTGGTGATGATGCTATCTATCCTACGGACATCGGCTGTTACACACTTGGGCTATTACCGCCGCTTAAAATGGCCGATTTTCTGCTGTGCATGGGCTCCAGCGTTTCCACGGCGGGCGGATTCAGCATAGCCCAGAATCGACCGGTTGTCGCATTTATAGGTGACTCCACCTTCTTCCATGCCGGCATCCCCGGTCTCATAAACTCCGTTTACAATAACCACAGGCTCCTTCTGGTAATTCTGGACAACAGCACAACGGCAATGACGGGTCATCAGCCTCATCCAGGTGCATCCATGACACCGGAAGGGATTCAGGAGCCGAAGTTAAAAATTGAAGAGATCGTCAAATCCTGCGGTGTCAAAGGCGTGGAAGTTGTTAATCCTCTGCAGGTCAAAAAAACCCTGCAGACTATTGAAGATCTAAAAAAGGCACTGATCGAATCCCCCGGAGTCTATGTACTTATAGCAAGAAGCCCCTGTCCTTTACTGGCCCGCAGAGTAACAAAGCAACCTCAAAGGGTTTACTTCAAAGTAGATGAAACCTGTGACGGTTGCGCCCGCTGTCTCGAAGAGCTTGCCTGCCCCGCTTTTGTGGCCCGGGAAGGTAAAGTCCACATTGATCGCTTTCTCTGCATCGGCTGTGCGGTCTGTGCTCAGATCTGCACTTCCATAAGGCCTCAAAAAATTGACGGGAGGAGCAAAGAATCATGAAAAACGAGAAACTCAGACTTTTCTTTACGGGTGTTGGAGGTCAGGGGATACTCCTTGCCACGAGGATGATCGGGGAGGCCGCATTACTTGCAGATACTCCCGTTTCGATGAGTGAAGTTCACGGCATGGCTCAGCGTGGGGGAGTGGTAGAATCTTCCGTCGTTCTGGGAAAAAGATGGAGTCCCGTTATAGGTCAGGGCGAGGCGGACATTCTGGTTGCAATGGAACCCCTTGAAGCTCTGAGGGCTTTACCGAGATGTCACGAGAAGACGGTGGCGGTCGTAAATTCCGTGCCCATTCCCCCTTTTTCCGTAAGCCGGGGTGAAGCAACCTATCCCGACATCGATTATATGGTTTCGGAGCTAAAGAAAAACCTTTGCCGTGTATATGTAACAGACGCCAGGGAAATTGCTCTAAAAGCGGGGTCGGAGAGAGCCGTAAACATCGTCCTGGTGGGTGTTCTCTTCGGTCTCGGGTTGTTGCCTTTAGAGAGAAAGCATCTCGAGCAGGCTCTTTTTTCTCTGCTGCCGGAAAGGTTAGTCGATATGAATTTAAGAGCTTTCGAAGGCGGGGTTGAAGAAGGTTTTCGGTTGCAATCGGAGGGCGAAAGGTGTAGTGTATGATTGGGTTGGAGTCTTCGATCAGGGGCTGTTCCTGAATTAATGGCACGGATGTTGCTCTTTTCTTCAGTGAAGGAAAAAGGGTTGTTTGTTAACGAAATTGTTGATTACTGCCGATAAAAAAAGTAGTGTAGTAGCCTCTTTCCGGATGAACCGGAAAGGATGAATGTTACTGCACGGTAAGGATACAAGCATGAGGATTACTCAAGAAGAGGTCCTCGAGAAGAGCTGCAAGGAAATAATCGAAACCATCCTTGCCTGCCTCGATCACGCCATAAAGGGAACCATATATCTCATCGGGCCTCTTCCGGAACTCAGGGCGATTCGCATCACCTCTGGCGTAAGAGACACCGAAGGAGACGAAATCCGCTGGGGGCTTCCGGAACATTCAGACTATAACTTCCCCGGCAAAACCTGGCTCCAGTACAGAGACGAGCCGGGACGGCCTCTTGAGGCGATGGCGTGGTGCGTGGAGCGTCAGAGGAGCTGGACTGCCGACAATCCCGCCGAGGATACCCGAAGTGTAAGAAAACAGCTCGTGGGAGAACTGGAAGATTACCACCACATGGAACCCGTGCTTGTCAGAAAAGCCGACATCTACGGCTCCTCCGACATGCTTGAGTACCCGCTTACCTGGGACGGTAAACCCATATGGCAGGACACGGAATACGCCGTCGTGGCCGTTATAAAAATTCACTTCCTTCCCAACACCATACGGCGGGGCGACAAATCGACTAAGCTTGTAAAGCGGCTCGCCAGGGTGCTGGGCTCAGACATATTGTCACTCCATCTGCGTGAGGCTTTCTGCGAAGTGAGAAGGTCTTTCGAAAGAAAGAGGCTGGAAAGCTGCAATGAACTGGCGCATCAGTTAAGAAACCCCATCATGAAATTGGGCTTCATCGCATCGGCCATAAACGCAGAGATCGCACTTCTCCGACAGCAGTGGGAGCATTACATATCCCAACAGCTTCCGGAGCTTATGACCAAAGACAAAATTATGGAACGCCTCCATCAAATACTTGTCTCCAGGCTGGATCAGCTGGACGGTCACATGGATCTCAAGGTAACGGCTCATACGCTTCTGAGAAAACAAAAGGACTTTCAGCAACTGGGGCTTCATCCCAGCAACGGCCGTGAATGGATCCTGAGGCAGATTGAGCCATTATGGGAAGCCATCTTCGAAGCCACACCTCTGTGGTCCGACCGGGCCGAGGAAGTGCGGAAACTTCTACAGAGCCTTAAAGAAGCCATCTGGTACGGACTGGATGAAAGTATAATATCCAGGCTGAATCACATTCCCGAGGAGGTAAAGGAGACCTGGAGTCGTCTGGCTTACTCGGAGTTTTCACCTGAAAACACCGAAATACTAGAAGAAATTCTGACCTTTCTTGAATACGCACCGATAGAAATAACTCACGGTCAGCACATTCGAAGAGTTCTTTCCTACCTGAAAAGCGTTACCGAGGTCGTGCAGGAGCTTGAAGAGAGGGCCAATGCCATAATAGACTCCCTCCGAAACATGGACCTTGAGCCCATAATATCATCCTTTTCCACCGAAGCCGCAGGAGAGGAAAGCTGCATTCTATCAGGGCGCTAGTTTATTAAGAACCTCAGAGAGGGCTCCGGCGAGACTTTCTATTGTGTAAGGCTTGTACACTAATTTTAAGTCCCTGTGCTTTTTCAGGTATTTTTCAAAAGGACTTCCGACATATCCGGTGCACACTATGACGGGTAAGTCGGGCTTCAGTTCCTTTGCGTATTCAAGAAGTCTGTGTCCCGGTATCCCGGGCATCGTTATGTCGGTCACCAGGACGCTGACTTCCCCTATATTCTTACCGATGTATTGCTGAGCCTTTTCAGAATCGGTAAAGGCCTTAACATTATAGCCCCATGACTCCAGGGCCCTTTTCGCCATATCCACGATGAGAGGATCATCATCAACGAAGACCACAAGCTGACCTCGACCCTTACCCGGAGCTTCATATACCCTATCCCAACTTGTCAACTTATCGTCTCCATCGGCTGCGCGTGGCAAGAACACCCTGAAAACCGTACCCCTTCCGGGCGTGCTCTCCACGGCAATGTCTCCTCTATGTCCCGAAACTATGCTTCTAACTACGGCAAGGCCCAAGCCGGTGCCGCCGGTAGATTTTTTGGTTGTGAAGTAGGGATCGAAAATCTTGTCCATTATTTCAGAAGGAATACCCGGGCCGGTATCTGCAATTTCAATGCATACGTATTCACCAGGGGGAAGGAATCCGGATGCACATTTCGTAGGAGCCGACAAATTTTGTCTATAGAGATTAATTTTCAATATTCCTTCGTCCATGCCCTCCATTGCCTGAACGGCATTTGTGCAGAGATTTATGATAACCTGCTGAATCTTTGAGGGATCGCCGCGTATGACGAGCCCATCATCCTCCATGTTGAGTTCTACCTGAATGGTGGAGGGTATGATTGACCTGATAAACTTTACCGTTTCCTTGACAAAGGGTTTTAGATCGATATCGGATAAAGTGGACGGCCCGGGACGGCTTATGGAAAGAATCTGCTTTACCAGATCGCGGGCCGAGGTTCCCGCCCTTTCTATCTGTTCAAGGTAACCACAAATCTCACCGTCCTTACAGGCGGACTTTGCAAGTTCCGTAAAGCCCATGATTACCGTAAGAACATTGTTAAAATCGTGGGCAATCCCGGCGGCAAGGGTGGCTATCGCTTCAATTTTCTGCAACCTGTGAATGTGATCCCTCATTTCTTCCCGTTCTTTCTCCATCCGCCTTCTCAGAGAAATATCCCGGATGATCATAATAACCCGACCATCTTCGTCTTCCTGACCGTACAAAGCTTTGGAAACGGTTATTTCAAGATCAAGGCGCTTTTTATCGCCACTCCAGAGGGTTAACTCGAGGGGTTGATCAAAGTCGGTCTTATCAGAGCAGACATAATCGCGGAGTTTCTCACGACTTATTTCCGGGAACAGATCGCACACGCAGGATCCCACAAGATCCTCCGACTTCATTTCGAAGATAACCTCTGCAGCTCTGTTCACATACTCGATACGCCCATCAGAACGGGCGATGACAACCCCGTCTCCTGCGGCATACATAACAGCTCGAAATTTCTCTTCACTCTCCCTGAGGGCCTCCAGAGCCTTGCCCCGAAGTTTTACCTCACGACGAAGCCTATCGGTAATTTCCTTCAAAGAATGTTCTCTGGCTTTTATCCTCGAGGCCATCTCGGTCATAAAGTCCATTATGGTTGCGAACTCCTCGTACTTAAAAGGAGCGGCAGGGATTTCATAGCGTCCCTCCGAAATCATTCGCATATACTCAAGAAGTTCTCCCAGCGGCTTTGCGATGTTTCTTTGAACGAAGAAATAAACGGTAAAAACCACGGCTGTAAGACCCAGACAGACGAAAAGAATGGCTGCCCCCAGCCACGCCATAAAGGTCATAATTTCATATGCGTAGGATATCCTGAACAGAAGTGATCCAACGGGTACAGAGTTGTAATAAACGGAACTGCCTCGCTCAATAACGAAATGTGCGGCCTTCTTATCATGCTTGCATATGGTATTTCCAAGATCATCCTTTACTTCGATGTAAACCAGATACTCAGCAGAAAGCAGGGAATCACAGATGTCTCTGGTCGTCTCGGTATCAAGTCTCCACAAAGGCACTTTAAGAGCATTTACAAGATAGTTGAGGTATTCATCGGCTTCTTCCATGTTCTCGTGTTTTATGAAATTGACGCTCAGAATGCCAACTATCAATAGACTCATCATCACCGCGGTCAGCATAATTGTGACGCAGAGCATCACAAGAGAGGATGCCAGCTTTTTTTGACGATAACCTTTTTCCCGCAAGCCATGCTCCATCATCACTCGTTTCGTTCCTTCCTCAGCCACGGAACCACCTCTGCGAGTTTACGATCTATAGCACGAAGGATAACCGGGTCTGCCTTTCTGCTACACATCATGTACCGGGGATTTGAAGGCACGAAATTGTCGAGATACACAGGTTTCACTCGATTTTTCAACGACGGATCATTGAGGATAAGGAAACCCAACTCTTCGGAGTCTATCAGCAGAGATCCGATGCGTCCAGTTGCAAGCATCCTTACGAGGGATGCCGTGGGCGCATGAAGACAGGTGACGGAAGGATATTCTGCAATAATTTCGTCAATGGTTGCCCCATAGGAAAAACCACAGCGGGTGGTAAGCTTACCTGAGGCTGCAAGGGCTTCAAATTCTCTGCGGGTAATTTTCGTGTGGTACTGGGATTCTCCCGGGACCAGCAAAACCGGCGGTGGGCTTACATAAAAGGGGCCGATGAATTTGTAAAGTTTCTCTCTATCCGGCGTTTTAAACCATCCAACGGAGCAGGCATTCGGCTCGCTGAGCAGTAACCTCAAGATTCGCTTTGGACTTTGCTCCTCAAGTTTTGCATCTATCCCCGATTGTTTCAAAATATGCACGGTAAAATTCATGAGAAAACCACCGGGTACTTTTTCGCCTCGGACATAGAAGGGTGGTCTGTGAAAATAATAAATCGTTATCCGGAGATTCTTGCTTTCACAGTGGGCATAAAAAAGGATCAAAAAACAGGATACCACAAAGACGAACCTGCCCACCGAGGAAACCGGATAACGAACCATAACTGATCTCTGAACCTGTGGAAATCAGTTGCACCTGACCGTTCCTTGCATTGCTAACACATCAATCTCACAAGGACAACGGAATCTTGAATTTTTTATTTGTATTACCCGTAAAACCCGGTAAATTATCTGTAAAGCAAGGTCACGGTAATAACGGCAAACTCACAGGGGGCAACAATGAAGAAAATCGCCAGCATTGTGACCCTTTTATTTGTGGTTTTTATCCTGGGGGCGCCTTTGTATGCATGGACGGTTCAGGGACAGGAGGAATCCCCGTCAAAGGAGGTCAAGGCTCAGAGCCCTGAAGACAGAGCTCTGGATAATCGTAAGGAATTTATAGCATTTCTTCTCAGGCCCGATTTCAGATATGGGCCTCTTGCATCACTGCCCGATCCTTTCAAACCCTTTGTGAAGTCGCCTGAAGAAGAGGCCATGGAGCGGGCTGCCCTGGAAGAAGTGCTCCCACCGGAACCCCTTGTGCTAACACCTCTTCAGAAAATGGACATAAGCGAAATACAGCGGGGTTTTAAAGGTGTACTCTGGGGTCCGATGGGACGACGAGCTATTATAGAGGACTCCACCGGAAAAGGTTATCTCGTTACCGTTGGTACACCCGTAGGGAATCAGGATGGGGTGGTATCGGCCATATTCAGGGATCGTATCGTCATAAAACAGAAGGTCTGGGACCGCCAGCTCAAGGACTTTGTCTGGGAAGAGGTCGTAGTACCGTTGCCGAAGAAGACGAGTTCTTAAGAGAGGTTTTTACCCGGGCCTTCCGGGAGTTCTGATAGTTGCTATTATCAGAAATATTGCGCCGACGGTGATAGCACCGTCGGCGAGGTTGAAAGCCGGCCAGTGGAGGTCTCCTATATAGAAGTCCAGAAAGTCCGTTACCATTCCTCTGGTAATCCGGTCGTACAGATTACCCAGAGCCCCCCCAAGGATTAGCCCGTAGGGAATAAGAAGACCGCGACCGGGATTGTCCCCGGAGCGGGCAACTACGGTGTTAAGTACGACAACGGCAATAAGAGCAATTAAAATTAAAATCAGGCGTGTCAGTAACGTTGGGTTATCAGCAAGGATGCTGAAGGCAACACCGGGATTTTCCACATGTACGAGGTTAAAAAATCCGGGAATAACGGGGCTGGCCGAACCGACCGGAAGAGTCTCCCGAACGAGACGTTTGCTCAGTTGATCCAGCATCAGAACGAATAATCCCGTGATCCAGAAGATCAAAAGCTTTCCCCTTTTAGAGCTCCCTATCGACATCGGAACCGTCGACTCCTTTTAGATAGGTCAGCCTGAATCATTTCTTGACGACCTTTATGATCTGCTCGGCAGCCTGGTCGATTTCATCCTCAGTCGTGAACCGCCCAAGGGATATCCTGACCGTGCCTTTCGCTACGTCTTCCGGCGCCTGTATTGCCTGAAGAACGTGTGAGATTCTAACATCTCGGGAATGACATGCCGCACCTGCAGAAATGGCAACCTTATCGGCAAGGCCGTTTACGATATCATAGGCAAGCCTTCCGGGAAAACCCACACTGAGTGTGTTGGGAAGCCGGGGAGCATTCCGTCCGTGGATGACCGCATCGGGAAGGGCCTCAAGTATCCGCTCTTCAAGTCGATTTCTCAGTTTCTCCAGCCTTTTTATCTCCTCCGCAAGCATACGCCCCGCAATATCGGCCGCTTCCCCCAGTCCAACGATGTAAGGGACGTTTTCAGTTCCTGGCCTTACCCCCCGCTCCTGACCTGCTCCGAACATGAGCTTTCCGAAAGAAGCGCCGTTTTTGCAGTACAATGCCCCTATACCTTTAGGAGCGTAGAGCTTGTGTCCGGCAATGGTCATAAAGTCAACGCCCAGAAGATCGGTTCCCACGGGGATTTTCCCGGCACTCTGGGCAGCATCCGTGTGGAGTAAAATGCCCCGCTCCCTGGTTATTTTAGAAATCTTCCCAAGGGGCTGAATCGTACCAATTTCGTTGTTTGCGTGCATTACGCTGACAAGAACGGTATCGGGCCTTATGGCCCGGCGAAGATCGTCCGGATCGACCAAGCCGTTTTTGTCCACAGGCACAAAGGATACGTCGAAACCTCTACACATGAGCTCTATACAGGGCTCAAGAACGGAAGGATGTTCGATTTTGGCGGTCACTATGTGTCGTCCTTTATTCATCAGAGCCTGAGCAACGCCGAAAAGAACCGTGTTATTGGATTCGGTGCCGCCGCTGGTGAATATTACTTCATCGGGGCTGCACTGCAGGAGACAGGCCATCTGTTTTCGAGCCTTCTCAACAGCCCGACGTGCCTCAAGGCCGTAGGCATGACCGCTTGAAGGATTTCCGAAATGTTCTTTAAAAAAGGGTAGCATTGCTTCAAGAACCTGAGGGTCCACCGGAGTAGTTGCGTTGTAGTCAAGATAAATGGGCCTCATGGCTTATCTCCTACCAGTCATACAGAATATCCCAGTATGCGTTAAAAGGAGGAGAATTTCGAGTATACCTCCAGTCCATGGTCTTCCCCGTTCCGGGGCCTTTGGCAGAGTCTTCCCTCCAGAACCTGAGGTAAATGGCCGGCTCAAGCCTGACCTCACCCAAATTGGGATCCTCCACTCTCTGCCAGATTTCTCTTTCTTCTATTACCTTCCAAACCGTATTGAATTTTTTACTTCTAACTCTTTCTCCGACTCTTGGAAGACCGAGTTTTTCCCTGAGCTCCCTGAAACGATATACCGCCGCTTCATCACCGTAGTCCAGAATTCTTTCTCCCAGTATCATTATCCCAATAGCACCCAAGGGGGCCGTGAGTAAAATCGAAAGTACCGCAACCGCAAGGATGACGTCACCGGAGGCGACCCCGGCTTCAAGGGGCACCGCACCGATGGCGGCCTGAACAGTTGCCTTGGGAATGTAGGCAACCACGCAGAAAAGGCGCTCCCGTGGGTCGAGATCTGTCCCGAGAAGGCTCAAATAGGTCCCTACACTCCTAAACAAAAGCCCGACTAAGATCACCGCCGTTCCTGCAAGCCCCGCCTTCCAGGCGACATGGATGTTTACCTGCGACCCTACCAGGACGAAGAGCAGAATTTCGGCAAAAACCCATAGTTTCTTGAGCTTTTGCGAAATCATGTGGGCAATGAGTTCGGCCTTGTCCAGGATGATGAAGCCTATGGCCATTACCCCCAGAAGGCTTGCTACGTGGACACCGTGCTTTCCCGCGACATCTTCAAGCCAGGTCAGGAGAATTGCCATACCCATGACCACAATGGTCCTCTTGGGAGGACGCCAGTCGTATTTAACAAACAACCTGTACAGCAGGTATCCGGGTATCAGACCAGAAAGGATGCCAAGAACGATGGAAACGGGTATATTCAGTAAGCTTGCGAAAATACTTACCGAATGCTGAGTATACATGCCCAGTAGAATGGTAAAGATCACAATGACGAAGACGTCATCTATGGAGGAAGCTGCAAGAACCAGAGTGGGTATTCCTTTTTTGGCTCCTCGCCCCCGGTCCATAAAATCGATCATAAGGGGCACGACCACGGCTGGTGAAACTGCGCCGAGTATTGAACCCAGAATTGCCGCTTCCAAATAGGATATTCCCAGCCAGTGAGGCGCAACCAGCGTGACGCCTGCAATTTCGAAAAGTGCAGGCACGGCGGACATAAGCAATGCCGGTCGCCCCACCCGGAGCAAGGTATCTCGGTGGAGTTCAAACCCCGCCCTGAGAAGAATGACAATAAGGGCTATCTTTCTGAAATCGGCCGAGACATGCATCATCTCGGGACGCATAATCCCGAAAACATAAGGCCCAACGAGAATGCCGACTATCAGCATTCCAACGAGACCCGGCAGTTTCAGTTTTCGGAAAAGGTAATCGGCCATAAGACCCAGTATGACGATAACTGCCAGACTGAAAGCCATAACGACCTCCTGCAAAAAGAAACCCCCGTCCGGCTTACGCCAAACGGGGGTTGTTCATTGAACTTCACCGGGCCGACACTCCTACCCCCTCTGGCAGAGTAGAAGTCATCAGCCCGACTTTCATCGACGGGCGATTCGGGCAGACTTCATTGCCCTCACCTTGTCAATGAACGATTTTTCACAAAGTCCTTATTACCTTAAAGGGCAATAAGGTGTCAAGATCCTGAAACCACCCGGTCGATCAGGATGGAAAGTAATAGCGAGACGGAGATTACGGAGTTTACATGAAAGAAAGCCACAGGCACTCTTGAAAGGTCAGAAGGGCTTACAAGGCGGTGTTCAACGATCAAAAGACATCCGATAAATGCAACTCCCGCATAGTACGTAAAGCCCAGAGAAAAAAGCGCACCCGTTACGAGAAGCGCTCCAAAGGTCACGGTGTGAAGGAGAGATGAAATCCAGAGTGCTTTATCCACGCCGGATGTGGCGGGAAGAGAAAAAATTCCCGTTCGTCTGTCAAATTCTACATCCATACAGGCATAGAGTATGTCGAAACCGGCTATGTAGGTCATCAGGGCTATTGAAAGGGGCACTATCTTCCAGGAAAAATCTCCCGTAACGGCAATCCAGGCACCCATCGGCGCCAATCCTATGGCACACCCGAGCCAGAGGTGACACCATCGGGTAAACCTCTTTGCATAGGAATAGGAAAGCAAAAAGACTAGCACGGGGAAGGCAAGGTAAAAGCACAGCGGGTTTATCATGCGAGCACTCAGGACAAAAGCAATTCCGGAAATGGCAATAAAAGTTATCAGGGCTTTAGCCGAAATTTCACCCGTGACGGAAGGTCGGCCTGAAGTTCTGGGATTCATTCGGTCGTAAACCCTATCGGCCCATCTGTTAAAGCCCATGGCAGCAGATCGGGCACTTATCATGGCCAAAATTATCCACAGGAGTTTGCCTTTCGTAACGGGGACCTGTCTGTGCGCCAGGATTACAGAGGAAAGTGCAAAGGGCAGAGCAAAGATCGTGTGACTGAACTTTATCAGCCTTCCGTAGGTGTAGATAACCTTCAACCAGTTCATATTTATCCCCGTTCAAAACAGCGCCGTCTCACCAAGTTTCGGCAAAAATCCACGGGTCATTCAAATATTCCGTCGCAAGCATACCAACGGGCATCATGTACATCGCAACGACTGCCCGGCTCCTCATTCGAGATTCGATCAGACCGGGAAAACTCTTTTACGACTTCACCGGGCTCTTTCCCGGAGCCTTTAGTTTAAGGTTATGCCGTATTTGTCAAGTTTGTAACGCAGGGTTCCCCGGGGAATGCCCAGGAGTCTTGCGGCAAGCGAAATGTTCCCCCCTGCCCTCTTAACGGCCTCACTGATAAGAGATGCTGCCACCTGATCCAGAATATCGTCTAACCTGAGACCTTCTTCGGGAAAGGGGATATTAATGACGGCCGCCTGAAGGTCATCTTTGACCCTGCTTGGCAAAAGTTCTGCCGGAAGGTGATCCTTCCTCAGCGTATCGGAGTTATGCATAATGCAGATTCTTTCCATCGTGTTTTTAAGCTCTCTTACGTTCCCCGGCCACGAATAACCCGTTAGCAGTTCCTCGGCATCGGAGCCTATTTTCTGGAAATCTTTGCCGAACTTTCTTGCATAATGTTTCATAAAGAATTCCGCCAGCGCCATAATGTCTTCCGGCCTTTCCCGAAGCGGGGGAATAACGATGGGGAAGACGTTCAACCGGTAAAAAAGGTCCTCCCGGAACCTCCCGTCTCTGACTGCCTTCTGAAGATCCTTGTTGGTTGCGGCTATAATTCGCACGTCCACGTCGTACAGACGCGTACTTCCAAGGCGTCTTACCTTTTTCTCTTCCAGAACCCGAAGAAGTTTTGCCTGAACGTTCAGGTCCATTTCTGCCACTTCATCGAGAAACAGAGTTCCCCCAGAAGCAGCTTCAAACAGACCGGCCCGTTTCTGAACGGCGCCCGTAAAGGCACCTTTTTCGTGACCAAATATCTCACTTTCCAGAAGGCTTCCCGGGAAAGCAGCACAGTTTACCGCCATAAAGGGCTTATTCTTTCTCGGGCTCATGGCGTGAATATACCGCGCTATCACCTCTTTGCCGGTACCGCTTTCTCCCATGATCAAAACCGTGGTATCGCCGTGACGGGCAACCTCTCTGGCCTGACCAAGGACCCTGGAAAAGGTTTCACTTCTGTAAACTATCTCGTCGTGAAATCTGGATTTGTGTTCTCTCAGGTAGTTAACTTCTTTTCTCAAACCCTGAGCTTCAAGAGCCAGCCTGACTATAAGCTTTATAACATCCGCCTTGAAGGGCTTTTTTATGTAGTCATAGGCACCGAGCTTTATTGCCTGAACGGCAGACTCAACGGAGGCATAACCCGTTATGATTATGACGAAAATCTCAGGGTCCATCTCTTTGATGGTTCTCAAAACGTCCAGCCCGTTCATGTCGGGCAGTCTGAGATCCAGCAGAACAAGATCAGGAGATTCCTTCTCTACAAGCTTAAGAGCGCTTTGCCCGTCGAAGGCAAGCTGAGTGCGGTAATTCTCCTCTTCGAGAATTCTCTGAAGATTTTCACATATGAAAGGCTCGTCATCGACTATCAAAACGTGAGCCATAGTCACCGGATCCCGTAATGCTTTTCAAGTATCTCATGGGAAAAAGCCCAATTGCCTTCAAGTAGTTAAAGGGCCAGAAAAGCAACCACCTGTAGGAACGAAAACCCGAAAGCACATCCGCTATAATGGCGGCAATTTCCTGACCGTAGAGTGAAAAACATCCGTCACGCAATTTCGGAACATGGTAAACTATTCGGGCCAGAAAACTCGATAAAGCATATTCCCGAAAAAGCCTGCGCTTTATAGCCTGCCTGTAAACCTTAAATACCTCCTCCCTATTTCCATCGCCCTCAATGATGGCGTTAGCAGCTTCCATGCCACTTATAACGGCACCGCTGATCCCTTCCGCCATGATCGGATCGGTCCATCCCAGCGCATCCCCGGCAAAGAGTACCCCTCCCGGGTCGGCCGGTTCTTTTCTGGGGGATACGGGTATGGGCGATCCCTTCACGCCTCTGACCAGCGTCACATCCAGGCCCAACCATCGGACATACCTGCGGAAGAGAGCCCGCAGGGATTTACCTCTGTCGCCGAATCGACCGTAATACACAACCCCCACACAATAGGTATCCCTTCTCGGAAACACCCAGCCGTATCCGTTTGGAATTACGCCAAAATCAAAACGCGGAGAAGGAGCCAGATCTTCCAGCACCGGAACCTCTTCCTTTCTTACGCTACCCTCAAGGGCGGGTATTAAAATCCGGCCATCCGGGGTTCCCAGAAGACGCCCTACAGGGCTCACCGCACCGTCGGAAGCGATAACGTAACGGGTCAAAAATCTTCTTCCGCCTGCCGTTACCTCGATTAAACTTTTCTTTCCCGCATCTCTCTTTATCCTTACATCTCTGCACCCGGTCCTGTTCAGGAAAACTGCCCCCTTTTGCCTCGCCGTGGTCAGCATTGCGTAATCGAAGTGGTAACGATCCACCGTGGATATAAGGGGATAATTTTTTGTGACCACGAAAGTTTTCTTCAGGGATGCAAAGTGAAGGAGGGCACTCCTGTGCTGTGCTTCAACGCATTGTTCTGCAACCTCCGCGGGCACCCCTTTGAGGGCCCTCCAGACAAGGCCGCCCCCACAGGCCTTGCGTCGAGGAAAGGATTTCCGATCAAGAAGGAGAACTTCCAACCCCTTTTCGGCCAGAACCCTTGCCGCCGTAGATCCGGCAGGTCCTGCCCCCACGATGACAACATCATAAACTCTCGAGCTCTTCACCGTATCATCCCGCCTTTCCGTCAACGGGTAAATCAACAGTAAACATTGTTCCCTCTCCGGGTCTGCTGTTTACGCCAATCCAGCCTCCGTGTTCGACTATTATGCTGTGCACGATAGAAAGTCCGAGGCCCGTTCCGGAAAAATGTCTGGTAAAAAAGGGATCGAAAATAAAAGGCAGATCTTCCGGCTGGATGCCCATTCCGGTATCGGCCACAGAGATCCTCACACATTCCCTGCCGGTAACCGTCTCAAAGGGCTTAACGGTTTTAAGCGCAATCGTAAGCCTTCCACCATTCGGCATTGCCTGTAAAGCATTCAGGGTCAGATTCAGAAGAGCCTGCTGAATTCTGTTGGGATCCATCACGACCTCCGGAAGACTGTCAGGGACGGAAACGGTTAAATCGATTTTCTGCTGTTTGCAATGCTTTCTGATAAAGAAAACAAGCCTATCAATAACAGGACGAAGATCGGCCTTCACAGGGCGATTTCTCCCTTTCTGAGCCGCGAATTGAACCAGGTTATCAACCAGCTCCTCTAATCTATCGAGTTCATGAAGTGCCTTTCGTACGAGGGCTGCCGAATCACGGGTCGAAGGGTTGGACTCGAGATGGTCATGAATGTCATCGAGCAAAAGAGAAAGTCCTGTGAGAGGGTTGCGTATTTCGTGAGCAATGCCTGCGGCAAGCGTCCCCAGGCTCACAAGCCTATTTGACCTCTGAATGTGTTCTTCAAGCTTTTTTCTCTCGGTCACATCCCTTAAGAACATGAGAATGATGTCCGAGTCCACATCTCTGCAAATTCTCGAAAATTGCACATCAAGATATCGCTCTACTCCGTTCCCATCTTCGTGCATTTCAATTTCAAAGGATTGTTTGTCGGTATTACACAAAAGGAATCTCTGTATCCTGCGGCATAGTGCTTCGTGGTTCGATAAAACCTCATTGTAGTGCCTGCCCACGACGTCTTCGGCCTTCATGCGGAACAGGTCTGCAGCCCGATCGTTTACGGACGTTATAATCCCTTCCGTATCCATGGTGATAAGGCCGTGAATCATCTGGGTAAAAACGGCCCGGATGAAGTTCCTCTCCTCCAGGATTTTTCCGTAAAGGGTTGACCTTTCAATTGCCCGCGATGCAACACCGGCAAGGATTTCCAGGGATTCAATATCCTGCTCCGTTATAATCCTTCCGCTCCTGGCATTGTCCGCCCCGAGGACACCTATACCCTTTCCCTCTGCAATGAGCGGAGTAAAAACGTAGTGATTGATTCCCGCAATGCTCGCTATCTTTTTGTCCAGCTCCGTAGCCATCGGGTCTGAATTAACACCGCCGATGTAAAGGGTCCTGGACTCCCTGAAGACCCTTACAGGAGTACAGTCGTGCACCCCGACCCTGTACACCCCTCGCCTGGCCAGGGTTTCTTCGTGGTGAGAAAAACCGACCGTTCCGAAACATTTCAGGCTATCGGTTTCCGCATCGTAGAGGTACAGAATGGATCGATCAAACCCAATGCCCTGAACCACGGTTTCGAGAACCTTCTGCAAAACGAGCTGCGGATCAAGGGTGGCGCCGAGGTACTGGCTCAATTCGTTAATGCGCTTTAAAATCGTTACCTGTCGCTCCAGTCTCCGGCTGTAGCGACTGATTTCCCTTCTTGACTTTGCAAGCTCATCGAGGGTCTCACGAAGCTCCCTGTGATGTCTGGCTATTTCAGAGGTCATCTCCAGGAATCTTTCCCAGAGGATCTCCGTCTCATCTCCCGTTTTCATTGGTTCTTTCCGGAGGGGAGGTTCCCCTCTGGCCAGCCTCCTGACCTCATCGGTCAGGCGAACCAGAGGCAGTGTGAGACGCCGTGAAAGGATCAATGCACCGATGATGGCCGACACAACGGCAAAAAGAAGCACAACGATCTGGTTTTTCTTCATAACGCCAACAATAAGCTCGATCTGTCTGCCCGTCTTTTCCGCAGGTTCGTTGAACTTCTCCGTGCGTATGCCTATCGTTATGCCGCCAAAAATGCCGTGCTTCCTGTAAGGGCCCCGATTGTAAAAAATCGGCGCATAAGCCATCACTCTCGGGATCCCTCCAACATTAAAAGTATTGGTAACACCCGACCTGCCCTTTCGTACCTGTTCCGCAATGAAAGCGTAATTGGGATGAATGAAATGCACGTGGTCGAGATTGAAAGGCGCCAGACCCGTCCGAACCATTCGTTCATAGTCCGGGGAGGTGGGATCAAAGAAGCTTCCGTCGGGTTTTATCCCCCTTATGTCCCAGAACTTGGGATGGGTAATTATCCATCCTTCATCGTCGAACATGAAGGCATAATTACCGCTGTTGTAGCTCGGAAAGACGACAAACCGTTCCTCCGTAGGAAGAACGTGCTGAGTGAATTCCATGAGGTGCTGATGATCCAGTGAGAGAACCACCACACCCTGAAGATGACCGTCATCGCCCCTTATGGGAGAAGCAAACCTTACCACACCTTCGTACTTCTTTCCTTCGATGGCTTCCTCAACGGAAGAAACTCCCATGAGCTGTTCATCCCTCGTAACATACCATCCGGTAACATGAGACACGTAGATTTCACCCGCAGGTAGTTCTGCGGCTTCGACGAAATAGGTTTCCACTCCATACTCGGTATTTGCCGGATCTCTTACATTCCTGAGCTCATCAAAGGGTACAACCTGATCATTGCGAATCTTTATGACCTCATTGCCCTGCGGATCAATGAAAGCCACCTCCCTGTACAACGGTATCGAAAGGTGAACCTCCTTAAAATTCTCATTGGTTCCGACACGGGTCCAGACAATTCCTCTCTTATTCAGAGAAAACTGTCTGTAAACCTCGGGATCTCTCGGCAGAAGCTCAAGGGTGTGCAGGTCGGCTTCACAGGCTCTCAAAAACTCAGACACCCGGTTTGCTAGCTCAATAGCCCTTAACTCCAGGGATTCCCTGATCTTGATCTCCAGCTCTCTCGAGCTGCTAACGGCAGCCTGCTCCCCTATCTTGCGTATGGAGTGAACCGTAAAAATACCCAGAATAATAAGCGGCACCAGCGAAACAACAAGGCAAAAGGAAATCAGTTTCCTGGTAATCGTCCACTTCATGGCCGATTTTCACCACCTGATTGGCGAATTTTCGCCACTTAAAGTCTTTTTCTCGCCGTTATATATATCGAAACCCGAAAATAAATGCACTTGCATTGACCTCTTTGCCGGCTTTCAGAATAACCGGAAGGGGATCTCTTTCATAGTTTAGAATCGTCTTCTCGGGCTGTTTTTTTTTTAGTGCGGCACGGAAATTGTTATGGTAAACACTGCCCATCGGTCAGGCTATCGGTCATGGAAGTCGGAAGAGGGTCAAGAATGATAAGTGTAAACACTCTGAAAAAGTGCAGGTTCTTCAGAGAATTCGAAGATTCGGAGCTCCTGAAGCTGGCCAGGCTCGCAATCCCGTCCCAGTGGAATGAGGGGGAGGTCATCTTCAGAGCAAAATCACCGGCTCAGTATCTCTATACTCTGAAAAAAGGCGCCGTTCTGCTTGCTTATCCTAATCGGCGGAGTCTGATTGTTGATACTCCGGGGGAAGCAATTGGATGGTCAACACTGGTGAGTCCTTTTCATTATACCGCAACGGCCATATGCCTGACCGATGTGGATTTGATAGCCTTCTCACGAAATGATCTTTTTGATCTTATCAGAATGGATGCTCAATTGGGCCATAAGATTGTTCAAAAAGTCATTTCCATAATGCACGCAAGGCGAGCCTACCATAGGGCAGGCACCCTTGAAGGAGATGCACAATGTACGGCCTGAAGGCTATTCAGGAGGCTCACGGCTGGACCATAACTTTTCTGGGGGTTTCGGTTGTATTCAGTGCACTGGCTTTTCTGTCTCTTTTTGTTGCAAATCTGAGCAGAATCCTGAACTTTCTGGACGTCGCAAAACGCAGCATTCTTGAACGACTGAAAAGCAAGCCGGAGGTTCTTCAGGAAGCCCCGGCCCCACAGGGTAACGGGCATCGCGAGGTCAGGATATGGCTTTCTCCTCATGACCATGAAATGATGCGCTATTTTGAACTCATAACTCAAAAGCTGGGTGAACCCTTTTCTCTTGAAGAAGTTCTGGAAAAGGCCCAGGATCGCGGTATCCCACGGCCTCATTCGGCTCTTTATAACCTGATTAAAAAAGGCGTAATAGTTGAGTGCCGGGACAAAGCTATGGGTTACTATTGCTGGAAGAGGGGTATTGATATTGCCGTATCTTCTGATGATAAATCTCCGGAACGAGAAGTAGCGGCGGAGGATTAATCCTATGGAGCTTGTTCTCGATTTCCTTTCCAACACCGGATTTGCCCTGGCGGATTACCGTCATCTAATCATGATTGCCGTGGGTTGTGTTTTCATTTATCTGGGCATTGCCAAGCATTACGAACCACTTCTACTCGTTCCCATCGGATTTGGTATCCTCATGGGAAATGTTCCCGTTTTTAAGGGCTTCGGACTGGGCATCTACGAACGGGGAAGCGTTTTGAATTACTTATATTTCGGGGTTCGTCAGGGAATCTATCCCCCTCTGATTTTCCTGGGCATAGGCGCAATGACGGATTTTTCTTATATGCTTGCTCAGCCCAGGCTTATTCTTCTGGGAGCGGCTGCTCAGATAGGCATTTTTATAACTTTTCTGTGTGCCCTGGCACTGGGTTTTCCGGCAAACGAAGCTGCTTCCATCGGAATTATCGGTGGAGCCGATGGTCCCACGGCCATATTCCTTTCCGCCAAGCTTGCTCCTGAGCTTGTGGGCCCCATCGCAATAGCGGCTTACTCTTATATGGCTCTGGTCCCCGTTATTCAACCTCCCATAATGAAGCTTCTCACCACAAGAGAGGAACGGCTTATCCGCATGCCCGATCCCCGTCCCGTCAGTAAACGAGAACGCATCATCTTTCCCGTTGTGGGTTTTCTTATGTGCTGTTTTCTTGCCCCTGCGGCTCTTCCCCTTCTCGGGATGCTCTTTTTCGGAAACCTCCTGAAGGAGTGTCTGGTTGCGGACAGGCTTGCTCAGACCGCACGCACTGCACTGATTGACATAGTAACAATTCTGCTTGGAATCACCGTTGGTGCTTCAACTCAGGCCGATGTGTTCCTCACGAAAAAATCGGTCGGGATCTTTTTTCTGGGAGCAGCTTCGTTTATGATTGCAACGGCCGGAGGAATCATATTCGCAAAGATTATGAACATCTTTTGCAAAACCAAAATCAATCCGCTTCTTGGAGCTGCAGGTGTTTCTGCCGTGCCTGATTCTGCAAGAGTGGTACAGCTCATCGGAAATCGGGAAGATCCCGGTAATTATCTCCTCATGCACGCAATGGCGCCGAATATAGCCGGAGTGATCGGATCGGCCGTTGCAGCCGGTGTGTTGTGGTCTTTTATGATGTGAGATGTAAGGTGTGAGATGTGAGGTGTGAGGTGTGAGGCCGGATGTGTAACCTTTAAAAAGGAGGTCTACAGATGAGAAGATTCGGCAGGCTTGCTATGTCTCTGGCCTTAATCGGGATGCTTGCTCTGGGAATTGGGACCACCGTATTTGCCGCAAAAGCCTTTCTTGCGTTCGGAGGAGGTCCCGTTGGAGGAACCTTTAACTACTTTGCCAACGCCATAGCAATCTACCTCACCAAGAACGTTCCCGATGTGGAGGTTTCAAGTGAGGGTTCAGGGGGCTCGGCCGAGAACCTCAAAAGATTGCACCGCCACGACATTGATTTCGGTATTGTGTACGCAGGTGACCTTTATCTGGGGCGCATGGGCAAATTACCGAAAGACCCCACCAAGTACACCAATGTACGAGCCGTTGCCTACCTCTACGGTGCTCCTGCACAGCTTGTCGTATTGAAAAACAGCAACATCACCTCGGCAAAACAGCTCGTTGGAAAGAAAGTCGCCGTGGGTAATGCCGGTTCCGGAGCTGCTCTTTCGGCAGAACGATTTTTCCGCACTTTAGGTATATGGGACAAGATTGAGCCTCAGTTTCTGGGTTATTCGGCAGCCGCTGCGGCTTTTAAAGACCGCAAGATCGACGCCTTCTGGGTTCTTGTCGGCTATCCCAATGCCTCTATTATTGAAGCGAGCACACAGGATGAAATCCGCCTCATCAACGTTTACAACGACGCCGTTGAAGCCGGTTTCTTTGATAAGTATCCCTTCTATTCCAAGGTCGTAATTCCCAAGGGGACGTACAGAGGACAGGACGAAGATGTCGTCACCTTCCAGGACAGCGCCTACTGGTCCGCCAACAAGGATGTCGATCCGGAGATTGTTTATCAGGCACTGGCCGCAATTTTCTCTCCCCAGGGACTGGAGCACATGAGGAAAGCCCATAAAGCGGCAAACGAAATGAGCATTGAAAACGGCGTTACGGGCCTCTCCATACCCTTACACAAAGGCGCATACAAATTCTGGAGTGAAAAAGGCCTTCAGATTCCGGACCAGTACAAGCCGATAGATTAATTAAGATACCGGGCGGGCGAAGGGTTGCCCGCCTTTTTCAGGAAAAATTCTATTCGGTTGGCAATTCCCACGAACAAGGAAGGAAAATCGAGCCATGACGGAAGACGCTCAGATTCAGAAAGACGAAACCCTGAAGAAGCTCCTGGAAAAGGAAGAAAAAACGGGTCGAAAGCTCACGGGTGTATGGCACTATATCATCGCCGTAATGAGCGTGTTTATGGTTTGCTTCTATTTCTATTCTGCGGGAATTAAGCCCGTAGCCGTGCAGTACAACCGGGGGCTTTACGTACTTCTGACCTATGTTATGGTTTTCCTCGTGTATCCTTTCTCCAAACGGTCACCCACAGGCCGCCCCTCTGTCTTCGACATTATTCTTGCCCTTTTGTCCATTTTTGCGACGGGTTACTGGATCAAAGAATTTGAAGCATTGAACTACAGGATAGGAAGCGAGACAAAGCTTGACATCTACATAAGTATTCTCGGACTGCTTCTTTCGCTGGAAGTGTCGAGGCGTGTTCTGGGCTGGGCCATGACAATTATGGGATTTCTTGCGGCGGCATACTGTTACTTTGGGCCCTGGATGCCCGGCCCCTTTGCCCACAGGCAATTCAGCATAGAAAGAACTGCAGTGCATCTTTTCTTAACGCAGGACGGCGTTTTCGGCGTAATGGCAAACGTTCTGGTCACTTACGTGATTCTTTTTATTTTCTTCGGGGCATTCCTGAAAAAGTCGGGAGCCGGTCAGTTCTTCCTCGATTTTCCCATGTCAATCGCCGGAAAGACCACCGGTGGGCCAGCTAAGGTCGCCTGTATGGCATCGACATTTTTCGGCTCCATCTCGGGCAGCGCAATAGCCAATACTGTTTCGACGGGAACCTTTACAATCCCGCTTATGAAAAAAGCGGGGTTTCGGCCTCACGTTGCGGGAGCCATAGAGCCTTCCGCATCAATCGTCGGGATGTTCATGCCGCCGATTATGGGAGCCGGCGGTTTTCTCATGGCAGAACTCACCAGAACTCCCTACGTTGAAATAATGAAGATGGCCGTCGGGCCCGCCCTGTTATATTTTCTCTCCGTATTCGTTATGGTCCATTTCGAAGCCAAAAAGCACGGAATAGTCGGCCTTAAGGAAGACCTCCCGAACTGGAAGGAAATCCTCAGAAAAGAGTGGTACATGTCGCTCCCTCTGATTGTGATTGTTGTCCTTATGCTTCTGGGATTTTCTCCGGGACTCTCCGCCTTCTGGGCATCCATTACCTGCATCGTCATAAGCTGGTTCAGGCCCGATACGCGTATGGGAATTCGGGAAATCTACGAAGCCATGCTCGAAGGGGCGCGCAACACCCTCGTCATAGGTGCAACGGTCGGCGTTATAGGCATGATCGTCGGATCCATAGCCTTGACCGGAGTAGGTCTAAAGTTTTCCGACATTATCATATCCCTGTCTCAGGGTAATCTAACCGTTGCCATACTTCTCATAGGTCTTGCCTCCCTTGTGCTTGGAATGGGAGTTCCCGTCACGGCGGCTTACCTCATCACGGCCGTTCTGGCAGTTCCGGCACTGGACAAGATGGGTGTGAACCCCATTGCCGCACACATGATCGTGTACTGGTTCAGCCAGGATTCGAACATAACTCCACCGGTGTGCGTTGCGGCTTATGCCGGTGCCGCCATAGCGGGATCGGATCCGTGGAAAACCGGCTGGACCTGTTTCAAGTTTGCCAAGTTCCTTTACATAGGCCCTTTCCTCTTCGCATACGTTCCGGGCATACTTCTTCAGGGGTCCTGGCACGAAATTGTTATGGCCTACCTTTCGGCAACTATCGGAACCATTGCCTTTGGAGCCCTGACGATGGGCTATCTGATCAGAAAAACCACAATTATTGAATGGATCTTTTTCGCCGTGGGAACCTTTCTCTGCTACCATCCTCACCTGATAACCGATCTGACGGGAATCGGTCTCATAGGGCTCGTTTACCTGTCCCAGAAGTACAGAGAAAGAAAGGAAAGGCTGGCATCTCAGGCCGTAAAACCATGAGATCCCGCCTTGCGCCTGCCATACCCCCGGGCAAAGTCATCGACGATGCGGGAGATTAATCCTTCCGCATCGTCGATATCTCTTCCCGAACCGAACTTCGAGCCGTAAGCCACAAAGAGCCCGTCGAAGTTCGATACCTTTCTGTGATACCTTCCGTAGGGAATCCTCACCTCTCGATACTCATCACCTTTAAAAATGTACTTACCCAGACGGGCTACCCCTTGCATGCGATAAGGCCAGTCAAGCTTGTACTGCCACAACCGTAAAAGGATTGACGAAAGCTCCGGGGACTCCGCCACCAGAAAAACATCGAGCGCCTCGCCTGCTGCATCGGAAAGAATCCGGAAAACAGCCTTCACGAGGTCTATATCCGTTATGATAAGACCGTACAAATACCAGTCCCGGATCGTTGTCACAACCAGGCGCTGTTCCTGCAACGAAAGGTAATAGTAAGACAGGCAGAAATGGTCGCGGCAGAGATTCTGTCCGTAGAAGGAATAATGCCTGAGATCCTCCCCGCCGAGACGCTCCGGATGGATAAGACATCCCACCCTGCGACAATGCTCGTCCAGAAAACCCACGAATTCACAGTTAAAAATACTTTGAAACAATTTCCCTTCGCCGTTATCCTGTACCCGATATCGCAGGGAATGGGATTTTATAACGTCATCTTTTCCGGGGGTCAGGTTCTGGAGTGCACGACGGTTTCTTTGTAATCTCAAAGCAACATGATCGCGGCCGTTGGAAAGAAAGTTGTATATGCCGCAGCAGGCGGCACAGGATTTGGTCTCATCGGGCTGACAGAGATGAATCGGAAAATTCACAGGTCACCTCCTGATAGATTAACGGGAAAACTCAGATGCAATTGAAAGCACCTCTGTCGTCAACATGTCAAGCCTGCCTGGAAAGGCTCATAGATCTGACGGTGACACTTGCCACGACGGACGGTGAACTTCGAGAACGTGCCCGCCGGCAGGCTCTCCTTATAGTGGAAAAACTTAAGAACGGTCCGGGTATAACACCTGCCTACATTGCCAGCAGGTTTCACCCGATTATAAAAGCCATCTGTCGCAACGAAGACCCCTTCAGGGAACGCAAGATCGAAGAAATCAGGACTGCCGAAACCATTGCGGCAAGAGCTTTAAAAGCCATGGGGAATAGATTAGAAAACGCACCGGAAAAAGAAACCTTTTCAAGTCTTCTGACCTTCTCTCTTATAGGAAACGGCCTGGACTTTTTCCGAAATCCGGAAGAACTGGAAAATCTGGTCACCGCCGGTCCTAACATATCGATAAACGAAGGAGATGTAATCTACTCCCGGCTTTCCAATCCCGGTGCCACAGTCCTCTTTCTTGGCGACAATGCAGGCGAAGTATTCTTTGACCTGCCCTTCCTGAAGTTTCTTGGTGAAATCGGCCACAAAGTGTTTTTTGCCGTAAAAGGTGCGCCCGTTCAGAATGATCTTTGCTGGCAGGATCTTGAAAATATCTCCGTGGACTGGGGCAATGTCGTGGTAGTGAGTACGGGTTGTGGCACGGTGGGTCTTGAGCTTGAGCACGCATCGGGGTATTTTCGGGAACTCTACGACGGAGCCGACGTCATAATGGGTAAAGGAATGGGTCATTACGAAACATTGGGAGACACACGGGACGAGCGGGTTTTTTTACTCTTTCAGGCAAAGTGTTTGCCCGTTGCAACGAGCTCCGGAGTGACCCTCAATTCTTTCGTAATAATGCAACCTGCCTGCAGGAGGACATAAAGTGGCGGATCTGAAAAAAGACATGCACGAAAGGCTTTTAAGATGTGCGGAAAACATCCCGTCCTATTTTCGCCGGAGTGATACCATAAGGAGAACCCTTCAGTGTGAGCTCTACTTTTTTATGCGGGAGGCGGGGTACGGAGCTGTGGCCGATTACTACCCGCCGAGGATTTCCGATCGACCCGTTGACCTCATCGTTTACGACCCTTCGGATCCCAAAAAGATCCTCTGGGCACTGTGCATAGACGAGCTGATTACCCTCCATGCCGTCCGGAGTCTTACATCCTTTGATGCAGAAAACAGAATAATTTTCACCACTCACCCCCTGGAAAAAAAGGTTAACGAAAGCACCTTTTTTCTGAAACCCGGCGTTGAACATGTGCACTTACGGATAAAGTGAAGGAAAGGAGGCTTGCGGCGAACGATGAAAAGAAGCCGAATTGAAGTGAGATGGCACGGCCGTGGCGGGCACGGAGCCGTAACCGGCGCAATGATCCTTGCCGAAGCGGCATTTATCGAGGGCTATCGAGGCGTAACTGCGGCACCCTTTTTCGGCGCCGAGCGCCGTGGAGCTCCCGTCATAGCAACAAACCGCTTCGGGCCTCGCCCCATAAGAACCTTTTCTCTCGTTACCGAGCCCGATGTGGTTATCGTGCTGGACGAAACCCTGATGGATATCGTGGATGTTTCCGCAGGGCTTAAACCCGACGGAATCATAATAATAAACACGGTCAGACCCCCGGAAGATTTCACCCTGTCAGAAAGGTTTAACGTTGCAACCTGTGATGCCTTTCACTGTGCCATCGAAGCAGGACTAGTCGTGTCCGGAACGGTTCTTTTCAACACCACCATTCTCGGCGGGTTTTCCCGTGCAACGGGCCTGATTTCTATGAAAAGCATAGAAAAAGCCCTGGGAAACAACTTCTCGGGCGAAGCCCTTGAGAAAAATATTGAAGGAGCCCGCAGGGCCTACGAAAATACCAGGTACCTGAAACCCTGCACCCTTGAGTGCGCCTGAAAAGAGGGAAAAGAGAGGGTAAGGCTATGAAGAAGGAGTATCGAATTGAAAGCGATCCCTACATCTTTGCTCATGGCGAACTCTGTGAAGGAGAAGCCGGGAAGACCGGTGGGTGGCGCAGCTACCGCCCCGTTATCGACCACTCCAGGTGCACTCCCAGCAAAAACCAGAAGCCCTCGTGCTTTCTCTGCTGGCTTTACTGCCCGGAGGGCGTGGTCAGCCGGACCATACCGGTAGTGATAAACTACGACTACTGCAAGGGCTGTGGAATTTGCGCGGAAGAATGCCCTACCAGAGCCATTGAGATGGTTGACGAATCGGCCTTCAGGCGGCAGGAGGACGGCAGAGAAAATCAGGAGACCCTTTCCGCCGCAAATACTCCCCGATAAAAGGCATCGTCAATTGCCTCTTTATCAAGCCCTCTGCAGGGGCCGAACCCCGACGACCGAAGCAACTCAAAGAACTCTTCTTCCGTCAGGGCCCCTGCAATGCACCACGCCCAGGCATCCGGCTCCGTTTTCACGTAGTCCGGGAGAGAGGTCGAAACGAATATGTCGGCAATAACAAGGCGTCCGCCTTTCTTGATAACCCGCCGTAATTCTTCAAGAAGGAGTTTCTTGTCCGGGAATACATTAAAGACACCGTTCATCAACACGACATCGAAGGTTTCGTGCGTGAAGGGAAGTTTCAGGGCATCGGCACACACCCATAACAGTGTGAAATCATCAGGGAGTTCTCTCAGGGAAGCTACCCATCTGCAGGCTCTTTCAAGCACCTCGGAAACTACATCAACGTTCACGACGACGTACCCGACTTCGGCCTTCAGTTCTTCCGTGGCCTCAAACATTAGAGCACAGGCATCGAGGCCGATACCGCATCCCAGATTGAGGACAAAATCCCCCGGTTCAAAGAGACCCTTTCTCACCGGGTTCCCACAGGGGTGTATGTAATCCCAGGGAAAATCATGGTCCGTCAGCCAATCCAGAAGCTCCAGGGAATACCCAAGCCTGCGGGCAAGGACACTGCCGGAGCAAACCTTTACGGTGGGGTTAATTTTCCCCCTGTAGAGCTCACGGTAATAACTCTTCACATGCTCAACTACTTTGCGACTATTCTTTTCAAGCATAGGGTGTAATAATAAAAAACAGGTTATCGGAAGGGTCAACAGATTAGAGGAGGTGGAGATGGCCATCAAGGTTTTTATTGAAAGGAAGATCGAGCCGGGGAGAGAAATTGATGTACATCACGCTCTTATTAAGCTCAGGTCAAGGGCGATGCACGCCCCCGGCTACATTTCGGGAGAAACCCTCCGCTCCTATGATGATCCCCATACCTACCTCGTTATAAGTACCTGGAACAGCGTTGAAGAGTGGAAACGCTGGGAAAACAATCCCGAAAGACAGGCTATTGAAGCCGAAATCGCCCCGTACCTCACCGAACCTCCGAAAACCAGGATATTTCTGTACACAGCCTGAAATTGTGCGGTTACCCTGTCGGCCTACTCAACAGGAGTGCCCATTTTAAAAAAAGCTGTGAAATTTTGTTTCATTTGCTATAGAGTATGAACCGTCTTTGAGCTCAGGTTAATCCGGCCGTTGATTATCCTGGAGGTGTCTTCGATGAGATATACCCGTGCATTCATACACACCTTTTACGAAACGCCCAAAGAAGCAGAAACGCCGTCTCACATCTTTCTACTCCGGGGAAGCTACATTTACCCCGTAGCGGCAGGAATCTACACACTTCTTCCACTCGGTCACAGGGTTGCCGAAAAAATCAAAAAGATCCTGCGAGAGGAGATGGACGGAATTGAAGGACAGGAAGTTACGATGCCCGTGGTCAACCCTGCAGAACTCTGGAAGAAGACGAAGCGCTACTACGACATCGGGCCCGAGCTCTTCAGGTTTCACGACAGGAAAAACCGGGAATTCGTTCTCGCAATGACCCATGAAGAAGTCATAACCGACGTGGCAAAACAGTTCATAAAATCGTATCGTGACATGCCGGTGATGCTCTATCAGATACAGACCAAGGTTCGGGATGAAGCAAGGCCCCGGGGAGGTCTTCTGAGAGTCCGGGAATTCACGATGAAAGACGGCTACAGCTTTCACCCGGACTTTGAAGACCTGGACAGGTACTACCCAAGGGTTTACAACGCTTATCTGAGAATCTTTGCCCGCTGCGGCCTTGAAGCAATCCCCATCGAGGCCGACACGGGCATAATGGGAGGAACGGGCTCTCACGAGTTCATGCTACCTTCGGATTACGGCGAGGACCGCTTCGTAACCTGTTCTCATTGCTCCTACAGGGCCAATACGGAAAAGGCCGTTGGCGAAAAGAAGGTTCCGGAAAACCTTCTGAACGAAAATCCGCCGCCCGTAGAAGAAGTAAGCACCCCGGGCATCACCACCATTGCCCAGCTCATGGACTTTTTCGGCATATCCCGTGAAGGCTTTCTGAAAACCGTTGCATACGAAGCGGACGGGAAGCTCGTCATTGCGGCCATAAGAGGCGATTTTGACATATCCGAAACAAAGCTTGCAAATAGGCTGAAAGCCGTAAAACTGGAACTCGCTTCCGAAGAAACACTTCGCGAAAAAGGCCTCTACGGCGGTTTTCTATCGCCGGTAGGGCTAAAGGGAAAGGTGACCGTGATCGTTGACGAATCCGCCACTCTTCCCATACCCTTCATTGCCGGCGGAAATAAACCCGACGTTCACCTGAAAAACGTTCTCTACGGCCGTGACTTCCAGGCGGACGACGTGGCGGACATAGCGGAAGTCCGTGAAGGAGACACCTGTCTTCAGTGCAGAGAAGGAACCCTTTCGATAAAACGGGGTATCGAACTGGGACACACCTTCAAGCTGGGAATAAAATACACCGCAGAAGACACAATGGATGTGCAATACCTCGATTCTCAGGGGAACATGCAAAGGGTTGTCATGGGCTGTTACGGCATCGGGGTGGAAAGGCTCATGGCCGCCGTCGTCGAAAGATGGCACGACGATGCGGGGATTATATGGCCCGTTACCGTGGCCCCCTATCAGGTTATTTTAATCCCCATAGGCCAGCGGGATAACGTGCTGAACACGGCCCAGGCGTGCTATGAAATGCTCAAAAATCGATTTGAAGTATTATGGGACGACAGGAATGAATCCCCCGGAGTTAAGTTCAAGGATGCCGACCTTCTCGGGATACCCCTTCGGGTCGTGGTAAGCCAGCGTCTTCTGGAATCCAATTCCGTGGAAATCAAGGTCAGAAAAACGGGCGAAATCTTTGAGTGCCCTGTAAACGAGCTCGTTGCGAGACTGGAAAGCATCATAAAAGAGCTCACGCCTCAGCTGGAAGGCCTTCCCTATATGGAAGAGGAGCAGATCTGATGCCACCGGGGTACACGAGATTTCTTCTCCTCGTCTGTATCCTGTCGATCCTTTCCGGCATACCGGGCCCATGCCACGCCTTTGAAAGTCCCCTTACGGAAGATGCTAAAAGCATCATAAGTAAAGACCGTAACCCCTGGACGCTCTCGGCCGACACCATAGAGTACGACCGAAACAGGGACGAGTATGTGGCTCGGGGAAAGGTAAGGCTCCAATCAGGTGAAAAGCTGATTCTTGCGGATTATGCCCGGTTTAACCGGCTGAACGGCTCGGTTCACCTCAAAGGCAACGTTCTCCTGAAATACGGAAAAGACTGGATTCGTGGAGCATCGGTCATCTGGAACCTGAACTCCGAAACGGGTTACGTCGAAGAGGGGCTGGCTTATTTTTCGAAAAGCAACTTCTACCTTCAGGCTTCATATCTGGAAAAGCGGGATAACGACGTCTATTACCTGAAGGACGGATTCATAACGACCTGTACTCCGGAAAATCCAGACTGGAAGATCAGCTTTGACCGGCTCAGGGTTCCATCAGAAGGCTTCGCCACAGGGAAGGGCCTTGCCTTCAGAATCGGTTCGGTTCCCGTAGTCTATGTTCCCTGGGGAACCTTCCCGGTAAGGAAACAACGTCAGTCGGGATTCCTTGCTCCCGTCGTCGGGGTATCTGAGCTTCAGGGCTTTGAGCTGGAGATACCCTACTTCTGGGCCGTTGATCGAAGCCGCGACGTTACTCTTTTCGCCCACTACCTTCAGAAAAGAGGCGTCATGGGAGGTGCAGAACTTCGCTGGAGTAGCCTTAAATGGGGAGAAGGCATCCTCATGGCCAACTACCTCCACGACGAAGCCGACCGGGATCACCTTCTTGATCAAAACGTCCCCTTCAAAACCGAAAACCGTTACTGGCTGAGAGGGCTGGCCTCTTTTTCACTTCCTTCCGATGTGGAAGCCCGCCTGAGGCTGGACATGATCAGCGACGAAAATTTTCTCAGGGAATTCGAAAAGGGCTCGCCCTCCTATGAGTACACCGACAAAGCCTTCAGAAACTTTCTCGGAACCGGTGTTCTCGACGACAAAACAATCACCGCCAGAGAATCGAACCTCTACATGATGAAACGCTGGCAGGACTCGGAGCTCACGCTGGACGCTCACTACTGGGACGAAGAAAAGGATATTCTCAGAGACAGAACGACCCAGCTCCTGCCTGCCCTTGCCTACCTTCAGGCGCAAACCCTTTCAAACCGGTTTTCGGCATATTATAACCTGGAATCCTCGGTTACACACTTCTGGCAGGACGAGGGGAATCGGGGGATTCGGGTGAGAATAGCCCCCGAAATCTCCCGTCCGGTAAATCTGGCATCAGTCGTCAGAATTACGCCATCCTTCAAACTGGATTTTGCCGGATACAGGATGACCGAGACGGAAGAAGAAACCGAGTCCACGGACTACAGACTGGTTCCTTCCCTATCCCTTACCGGGATTTCCGAACTCAGCAGAACATATTCTTTAAAAGTCGGAAGCGTGACCTCGCTGAAGCACACCCTGCGCCCTTCAATCGGCTACGAATACGTTCCCGGCGTATCGCAGGAGGGCATCCCGGAATTCGATTTTCTGGACGTAGTCCACCGGAGGAACCTTTTTCGATACGGCATAACATCCTTTGCCACGGTCAGGAAAGAACAACAGCTTTCGATTTCCAACAACAGGGTCACCTCTTACGAAGAATGGCTCAGGTTCAGCCTTTTTCAATACTACGCCTTTGGAGAACAGTATCTGGAACTCAAAGAAAGTTACTTTGACACCCATGACGAAACGGAAAAAGACGACGGCTTTTCCGACCTTTTCCTGGAACTGGACATAACCCCTCACAAATACGTCGAACTCTCCTACGACACCGCAATATCTCCCGACGAAGATCTTTTTACCCGCCACGACGTTATGCTTTCCGTAAATATGCCCATGGGACAGACCATCGGTATTGATTACCGTTACAGGGAAGAATCGGAAACCGACGAAGTTATAAGCCACTTCAACTGGAACGTGACCCCCTGGCTTACCCTTTACATGTATCACGACTATTCTCTGGACAGAAACGAGGTGCTCAAACAGACATACGGATTTACCTATCGCAGGGGATGCTGGTCTCTGAGTCTCAGCTACGAGAAAGAAGGGAAAGACAGGCGCTTTTTCGTTGGCCTCAACTTACTCGGCCTTGGACAAACGCTTCTCGGCTACTCATCTACTTCGGGAACGGAAGTGGGCGATTGAATCACCCACCCCCGGCAGTAATCTTTACATTTGATAAAGAGTGGTGGGCACGGTCTTAACACTCAGGTCTTTGACCCCGGGAATCCGATCACAGGCTTTTCTTATACGATCTATCAGTTGAGACTCATCCACTTCCACGGGCAACCTCACGCTGACCGTAACGACACCCGATTCGGCCTCAACCTCTGCATCGGGTCTTATCTCAACTATTGAAGCCTTTACCTCGGCGGCGAGGGCAAGATCTTCCATCTTCTGCCTGGACTGCTCCGTTGCCCTGAACTGATCACGCCCTGCGGCGTCGCAGATGAGATCCACGGCATCGTCGATGGTAAGGGCCTTTATGTGAATCACCAGATCGTAAAGGCCTGGATCGTTGGTGTCTATGCCGTAAAGACGCTGTCCCCACTTTCTGCGCTCCGCATCGAGCTTATTCAGAAACTCAACGGCCTCGTCTCTGGACAGGCCGTCCCGCTCCATGACGAGCCTGACTCTATCCTCAAAATCTGCAATGATTCTTACCTTAAGGGCATGAGGAACATCCCGGACGAAGTAATGTCCGGCAAAACCGTGATAGACAACGTTGTCCTTCTTCAGGTGATTCAGCAGGGTGGCACGGATGTAGGCTATGTACTTCTGCCTTCCGTAGGTAATTCTGTCGAGAAATGAAGGCGCATCCTGAATGGCCTTGAGGAGTTTAAACTCGGGAACGTCAAAATGCTCGGAGGCCTCAAGGATTATCTCCCTGGACACACACTCGTAACCAAGCCTTTGAGCAACCTTTTCGGCAACTTCCTTACCGTGACTGTAGGATCCCCTTGAAATCGTAATGACGGCCATCTCGCCAACCTCCGTAAGTTGTCGTGAAAGGGAATTAATACTCCGAAAACGTTCAAGCGCCGAAGTTTCTTTAACAATAATGGACAAAAGAGATCTAAGGCAACCAAAGTGACTTTTTTCTCATCGGGTCTTGCATTGACGATGTACATATTTTAAAAGCTGGCCTTGTCAGAATAGCCCGTGACCGTGGAACTAAACCGAAGGTCTTACCGAAAAGGGGGCATTTATGGAGACTCATCGCCCGGATCGCTGCCGCCACATCGTACCTTACAGGGGAAAGATCAGGAGAGAAGACCGCGAACGACTGCTTGGGCAGAAAAGCTTCGTTCTCTGGTTTACGGGGCTTTCCGGATCGGGAAAATCGACCATCGCCCACAGGCTTGAAGAAGAACTGCATGCCCGGGGTAAGCTCACCTATGTTTTCGACGGAGACAACATAAGAAGCGGCCTCTGCAGCGACCTCAGCTTTTCTCCTCAGGCACGGGCGGAAAATCTCAGACGCGTAGCCGAGGTGATCAAGCTCTTCCTCGATGCCGGGGTTATCTGCTTTGCCGCCTTTATCTCACCCTTTGAATCCGAGCGAAGGAAGGTCAGGGAAATGATCAACTGTGACGCCTTCTACGAAATCTATGTGAAATGCCCTCTCGAAGTCTGCGAAGCCCGTGATGTTAAGGGCCTCTACCGCCTTGCCCGGGAAGGCAAAATTAAAAACTACACGGGCATATCGTCGCCTTACGAGGAACCCACTTCGCCCGATCTTGTTGTTGATACGGAGAAGTTGACGGTTGAAGAAAGCATTAACTTATTACTTAGCTTTCTTTATCAAAAAAAACTGTTGTAGCAGGCCAGGCAACCATAGTTTAAACCAAGAATCGATAAAGAGTAATGTTGATATTCTTCGTTGTTTTAGTGACTTACTTTGTTATACTCTCACAGCTCCACAATCTATTTAAAACACACGGGGGCTGGTTTATCTTACTCAAGCATGCAGGCTGGTATATTCTAGGGATTTGTCTGGGATTAGTTTTTTGCGATTTGCTCCATTGGGTTACAATCGGATCTCTTATTATAGCCGTTAACCTGATCTTCATGATATACGCTCTGCCAAAATCCATCTCTCAAATTAAACCACAGATCAGCGAAAGTAAAGCAAGGAAGATTATCTTCCTGGTGGCTATATCAGCAGTTACGGGAATAATCGTAGCACGAGGATTAATACTTTTAAAGTACTATCACTTAATAAAAGCCGCGAGTACCTCTTCGGGAGACATAAAGGTTGTTGCTATTGAAGATCTTCTTGAGTTCTCAGCGAGCCACAAATCACTTTTGAATAGAAGCTGCTCCTTCGCTGCTTATACCGCGCAAAGTATTTCTCTTAACGCCGGCGGCAATTCTATTGAATCAACACTTATTACACCTCATATCGTTCGCCTGACGGCACGTTATTGCCGGAACGGGTTTCAACTGGACTTCAGGGAAATTAACCTGAACGGTGCAAACTTTGTTAAATCGGATTTACCCAATCTGAGGTTCATAGACTCAAATATGGACATGGTGGATTTCTGGCAGGCTAACCTGACCGGTTCAGAATTTGTGCGGTGCAGTTTAAATAAAAGCAAATTACGAAATGCCTTGTGTGACAGGGCAAAATTTATCGCCCTTCAAGCGAGAAACGCCGACTGTCGCGGAGGTCGTTTTATAAATTCTTACATTGGATGGGGAAACTGGGAAGGAAGTAATTTCTGCTGGGCTAATCTAAATCATGCAATTATTCGTGGTGCCGCTCTGAAAAAGGTTATTATTAGAAACGCTAAAATGGAAGGAGTGGATGCCCGGTGGGCTGTATTTGATAATTCCGATCTGAAAGGTGCAATTCTGGTGAACGGAGATTTTAGAAACGCCCGGTTTAGAGGGGCCGATCTCAGGGGTGCGAATCTTTCGGGTGCTAAATTAGATAAAGCCGATTTTCGAGGCGCCGATCTCAGAAATGTTAAGGGACTTGATGCTTCGAGTATAAACAAAATAATAATCAACGATCAGACCTTACTGTCGGTTAGCAAATAGATTGCTTATGTCAACGCATAAATTGTTTGCTCTATTCTTTGTGTGGTCGGTCATTAAACCTGAGTCCGGCGAGAATACAGTTAAATACATGGGAATTCCACTGGAAATAATAATAACATTATTTTTCGTCGCCACCGTTACGAAAAAATGGAAAGATGGAAGTCTAAATAGAAACGGTCTGAAGCTCATAGTGGTTACCACAGCATTTTTCACATCTCAATTTATCTCACTGATAATTAACTGGAAATCCCATGATTCCCTTCAAACATTTCTTTTTGTAGGCCTGGCAACCGTAGCGGTTACCGCCCTTCTGCCCATGAGCTGGGTGATCTTCGTTGACCGATTCACACCGGAAGATCGGTGGATTGGGCTTGGTATTTTACTTTTCGTGCACCTCGTCGCCTTGATTCAGCTCATGTTTCCCGATCTCTCGAAATCATTAATAGCGCCGACCCTCGGATCTGACGGTATAAGACCCGGTGCAGTAAATTCAATAATGAGTGCAACTACAGTGTATGGAACCTTCAGCGCCATTACTCTGGTTTTCTCCATCACCGGGCTCACGTCTGCTAAAAATTGGACATGGTCCCTTCATGAAGGATTAGGGGTGTTTTACAGATTTCTTTTTATGTTCATTGCATTGCTTTCCGTAATAGGGGGAATTCTTTCGGGTAGCCGTAACTTCATATGGAGTGCTTTGGTCGGTTGTACTTACATAGCCCTGGCTATAAAGCATACTAACAAAAAACTTCTTCTACTCATGCTGTTAAGCTCTCTTATACTATTGCATCTGGTCGCCTTCACCAACAAAACGATTGGTAGTAAACTGGCCATGACTTTACCTTACATCGACAAGATCAGAAGGCACCAGGATTTAATCATAAAAGATTTTATCCCCCAGTTCGGTAACGGTGCGTTAAGCAACCGTCTTTCCATCTGGAAGACTGCCCTCGATATGTGGCAGGAAAAGCCTCTGATGGGGCACGGCCCTGGTTCTTTCCGATTAAACAACATCTTCCCACAAAGGCTAAACGTGCATAACTTCTACCTTCAGACTCTTGCAGAGTCCGGCATTATCACTTTTTTAATATTTCTAATTCTGGTGTTCCTTATCTTTAAGACAATCCGTTCAAGCGAACTTACCGGGGTCGCACTTACCGCCATGGCAGCTCTGGTTTTTGACAACTTTCTGGACTATTCTCCGTCCTGGGTTCTGGCACTGGCATACATGCTGTCATGGCCGCTGAAGCAAAAAGAACCCGCTGGTGATCGACCCTTCCCTGCAACAGGAGTTGCCGGGTGCCCATAAGAACGTTAAGTAAAGCGATCTTTCACGACTATTTTGCCATTGCGGGTGGAGGAGAGAGGCTGGTTCTTACTTTATCTAACCATTTCAGAATGCCCGTGATCACAGCCTTTGTTAACAAAAAGCTTTACAGAGACGTCGGCTGGATCGGAGCCATAAGGCCTATACTGCCTTCCGTACCGGGTAAGTCCCCTTTAACAAGAGCTCTGGCTGCCATGATAACCTTCTCTCTAATGCCCGGATGGTGCGCTCAAAAAATCGAGACAGTTATCTACAGCGGGAATTATGCACCCCTTGCAAGGCGACGACTTGAATGCAACTTTCATGTTATGTATTGCCATACCATTCCTAGATTTCTCGGCGATCTACAGGCCGAATTTTTGCAGAGTGTTCCCGGGTATTTACTGCCCTCTTACCGTTTGATGCTTCGCCTTTACAAATCCTTGTACCTGCTATCTGTTAAGAAAATAGATCTTCTCATTGCCAACTCCCGGAATGTCAGGCGACGCATAAAATCTTTTACCGGCAGGCAGTCGCTTGTTATTTATCCACCCTGCGATACGAGTTCTTTCAAGTTCATGGGTCAGGATGATTATTATCTGTCAACCGCTAGATTGGAACCTCAGAAGAACGTGGATCGAGTTGTAGAAGCCTTCAAGAAAATGCCGGATAAAAGGCTGGTCGTCGTATCGGGAGGAAGCCAATATAAGAAAATATTGGAATTGGCTTCCGAGGCATCCAATGTGCATGTATTGGGATGGGTTTCCGACAGGAAGCTTAAGGAACTGATAGGACGTTGCATTGCAACGGTTTACGTACCCACCAATGAAGATTTTGGCATGTCACCCGTGGAGTCCATGGCCGCCGGGAAACCTGTTATAGGCGTAAGCTCAGGGGGCTTGACAGAAACAATTATCCATGGCAGGACAGGTTACCTGCTTCCGGAAAACTGGACTCAAGAAGATATGGTCAGGGCTGTGAAATATCTGAATGCCGCGAAAGCTTTCGAGCTGAGGCGTTTTTGTGAAGAGCGGGCAGAGTGTTTTGATGAATCGATATTTCTGGAGAAAATGGCAAAGGTTATAAAAGGAGAAATGCCCTATGTCCGAGATGAGTAAGGATCAGATCTCAAAATCTACAAACTTAGAAGGCAAAGAAACTCAGTCCAGCGACTATGTAGAAGACTACGAAATAGACCTTTACGATTTATTATTGGTTTTGTGGAATCAAAAACTTATTATCTTCGGAGTTATGCTGGTTTCGCTGGTTGCAGGATTTGTATATATACTATTGGCCAGCCCTCTTTACGAAATAACAATGCAGGTAAGACCTCCCATGGTAGGCCCTTACAAAGGTTGGAGCACTGAAGATATCAGACGCTGGATCGAAGAAGACCAATATTTTAATCTGTTAGGTGAGCTACCTGCTAAACCGGAGCAAATTAAAATTCGAGCCAGTGTACAGAGAGGTAGCAGTATAGTCAAATGGACTTTGTTGTATCCCGATCCGACGGAGGGGAAGCAAATTCTTAATTCAGTCTACGAAAAAGCATATCAATTTTATATTTTAAAAAACGGAGACACCAGCGCTGCACAGGTTAAGTCAAACCTGGAAAAGGAGATCCAAGATCTGGAAACGGAGCTTTCTTCAATAGATCTTGTTGAGTTACCCAATCTGGAAGTTATGATAACAAGGAAAATCGAGCAACAGAAAGTGCTCGAAAAGATTATAGATGTGGCCAATCAGCAGAAAGAGGTTTACTCGCTTGCATCATCAGCACTATCAGATCTACTTAACAAGGTATCAGGTAGCTATACTCAAGTGATTAAAAGCATAAACAGGATGGTGTCATCGAAACTCGATAAAATTTCGGCTTTGATATTGCAGCAGATTGCAGCGCAGAGTGCAGGGTACGAAGGGGACTTGATTACACAGATAACACTTTTTAAAGCCCGTATTCTTGAACTTGATGAGCAGATATCAAACTTGCAAAAAGAACTTATCCAATCACAACAAGAAATAGATCAATTAAAATATCAAAAAGAACAGCTTAATCTTAAAAAAGAAAAGCTTTCAAGACAAATAGCTCAGAAGAAATTCGAGCTTCAGCATCTCACCGTGTTTGAGAAAGTCTCCGAGCCGATTGCAAGCTTCGAACCGGTAAGACCTAAGAAATTACTTATTCTGGCAGTTTCAGGCGTTCTCGGCATGTTTTCAGGAATACTGCTTGCGTTCCTGAGACACGGATGGCAAAAGAGGTTTAATTCCTGAAATCCCTGAAGCTTTTATCAGCAGTCTACAGGCCAGAATAATCCAGTTGGGTTGAGATGATGCAATAAGCGGAAGTATCTGAAAAAGCCTATCCCGGGGATATTTGCTTAAAACTCTCAATCCGTATTTATTCAGTGATGTCAGCATAAAATCATAGTCTTCGTTCCCACACTGCTCAAGTAGACGTTGAATAACGCTATGAATGAGGAGTTCACGCCAGAGGGGCAGGGCTATTAATCTATAATTTCTCCCGGTGACTATAGCCTTACAGGCGGCTATTGCCCCCTTGATACCGGTAACCACTCCTCCCACCGTCGTTGCCTTTACCTGAGCCGCCGCATCACCAACAAAAAAGACGTCTCGGGGATTCCAGCTTAACGGCGGCACGGGGTAAATCGGGGGGAGGGGAACTTCGCCCAGCTGAGGCGGTCCTTCCTGGCTCAGACCTGCTCCACCGAGAAATTTCTCCAGCCCTCTTCGCGCTTCTGCCATTGTAGGCGCAATAATCCCCACAACACCGGTTAACGGAGTTTCCGGTATGAGCCAAACAAAAAAAGGTGTTATATCCCGATCGAACCAAACTCTTGTGACATGAGAGGGCTGATCCCTGGGAAGCTTCACCGGAAATTGCAACAGGGCAACCTTTTTGTAGCCATTACAACCAAACGTTCTGGCCAATGTGCTATACACTCCATCGGCACCGATAACTTTTCCATAACAAACGCTCTTTTCATTTTCTCCATCTGAAAATTGCAGGCTAATACCCCCGGCGGTTCTCACAGCCGTAATCAAACGATGAGAAACATAAATCCTAACACCGGCCTGCCGGGCTTCTTTGAGCAAATACTTTACCAGATCCGCCCTGTTGACCACGAGGTCAGGCTCTCTCAGAGGAATATTCACCGAGTTATTGGGGGATATTAGCTGAAAGGAATGTATATAATTCCTTATTATGAAACTGAAACCACAGTCAGGGGTCTTAAGAAAATCCGATGTTACAATTAGCGTTCTACCGGCAGGTTCTAACAGATCTCCGGAATCGTAAAGATCTACCGGAAACCCTTTCATCGCAAGCATTTTAGCGGCGAACAAGCCCGCCACGGATCCCCCTACGACACATATCCCCGCAGCCACATCAACCTCCGAACCCCTTTTGTGTGTGACTTACATCAAATTATAAACCCGTCAAAAGCAAGAGCTTTCATCAATTTAATGGGAACACCCAGCAAACAAAGCAGGTAAATATTACGCCCTGCCCCTAAAAGCAAGAGTGTCCATAACGGTTTTTACCAATATTACCACATCCAACCATATGGACCAGTGCTTGATGTAATAAAGGTCATACTGGAGTTTGGCCACCGTGTCCTCTTTGGAAGCAGCATATCCGTATTTAACAAGGGCCCATCCTGCCATGCCGGGCTTTACGGCGTGACGAATTCTGTAAAAAGGAATCTCTCGGGCCAGATCCTCAACAAATTCCGGCCTTTCTGGCCTGGGACCGACAACACTCATATCCCCTTTGAGAATATTAATAATCTGAGGAAATTCGTCTATATGAGTCCTTCTTAACAGCCGACCAACCCTGGTCACCCTGGGATCGCCTTTACACGCCCATACCGGCTTGCCCTGTTCTGCATCAGGAACCATCGATCGGAATTTATACACTTTAAAAACCTTCCCACCTCTTCCAACACGCTCCTGGGTGTAAAAGATAGGCCCCGGACAATCAAGGTAAATCGCAACGACAATGATCGGGAATAAAGGCAAAAGCAATAAAAGGCCGAAAGTGGCGAAGAAAACGTCGAAAGCCCGCTTTATAATCTTGTTAAAGGTTCTCGTAAGGGGATGGTTAACCGGCAAGGCAACATACCACTCATTATCAACATGATATATAGCAACTCGCCCTGTAAGTTCTTCATACATCACATTCATGGGAACAATCTCAACACCGAACTCCAGACAATTAATAAGACTCTCAATCACTGTTGCTTCCATGTTACCATTCAAGGCTACAACGAGGGTTGTAATCCTCCGACCGACTATCAGGGACCTTAATTCCCCAAGGTTTCCGATAACGGGATAACCGTCAATCTCCTTTTCGGAACCTTCGTCAAGACTGTCGCAGACAAACCCTACAACATCATATGCTCCCCAGCCGTTCTCTTTTAAAGCCCGAACCACGGTTTTGGCAGAAGCACCGGTCCCTACAATCAAAACCCTTCTCTTAAAAGCCCGTCCGGTAAATAGATAATAAAACAGAATTCGAGACAGAGTCAGACAAGCACAGCAAGATGTAAAAAAAGTAAAAATTATCCATCTTCGGGTGGGAAGAACCGGCGTAATGTATGGAATCAAAAGAAAAAGCCCTATCGTTCCAAGGCAGGCAAAAAAAGCAGAGCGAACAGAGCCAACGAACCTGTGCATTACCCTTGGTTCATAACAATCAAAGGACCAGGACCATACTATCCAAAAAAAGCTTAACAGGACGAACCATTCAGGATGATTAAGAAGATATTTGGTATGTCCTTTATGATAAGGCTTAATCGTAGTGTAGAGGAAGAGAGAAAAATTAACCCCCATTAAATCCATCAAGATTAATATCCACCTTCTCTCGGAAACCGCCAGCGGAAAATGACGCTTCAATCGAACCATAAATCGGCTTATCCTCCCCAGCTGTCCTGGTTCCGGTTATCCCTGAAACAGCATGTAATTTCCTCAGGTCTCCACTCTATACCCCACAATATTGTTCTCCAACAGGCGGTAATAATGTCCCGTTCTTAACAGAATAGCAAGAAATCGTTTAATATATGTTAGCAACACATTAATTGTCCGGTTTTTGTAGCACATAGATTATCCGGTTTTGGGTTGTCGCGATGGCAGTGATGGAGGTCTTTTTTATATGCCCATCGGTATTAGTCCGCGCTGGCTGTGCTTGATAAGGGGGCGCCGAGAATGGGCCCGCCGTGTAGACCGTCGGAGTCCTCCTGCTCTTCCAAATAGGCCAGAAAATCGTTTACCCTGTAAAGTTTTCAGGGGAAAGTCGCTTCAGGCGTCGCCCAATCTCCGCAAGCAATGCGGCTCTCCCTCTCATTACCTACTTCCTTACTCCCTCTTTTCCCCTTTTGGCTATCTTCTTCCCACATTCGTGGGCAGTAATGTTCGTTCTCCATAAATAAAAATTTCACCCTCCGAGCACTTCCCCGTACACGGCCTTGGTCTCGCGGAGCATGCGGTCGAGGGTGAACTCCTGCAGGGCTTTTTCGCGGCCGGCTTGGCAACCATGCCGTACCACAATACGCTAAAGTTTGGGATCTTGGCCCTAGCTTACGAAAATGTTCTTTAAGCCACTTAGCGATCTGCTCGCCCCCAGGCTCTTATCTTCAATGCAAAGCATCAGCTCAACGATCTCGTCAGGCCCTGCTCGGAGCGAATGTCTGTTCTCTTCGACGAAGGTATGCATCGCCTCCCAGGCAGTGCGCTTATTTCCATCTAAAAAGGGTTGGTTGAGGACAAGAGAGTACCCCAGCGCCGCCGCTTTGGTAAAAAGATCCCGATAGAGCCCATTCCCCCAAAGGCGACACGGGGGCGTTGAATCGCCGAGTTTAGCAACTTCCAATCCCGGAATCTGCCTGCTCCACCGGACTTCTCCAGGATGCACTCGTGGATCAGGATCACTTCCCCGGCGGTGAGATACCTCACAGTCCGGCTAAGCGCCGCAGTGCTTCCTCGTCCTCCTCAAGACGCCCGTCAAGCCGTTTCAGGAACTCCAGCCGCTCCCGATCGCTCTACCAATTCTCCAGCAGGAGATCGACCGCCTGGCGCAGGAGCTCTGCCTGGGGGATTTTGGTCTCCTGGGAGAGCTTTTTCAGGGCCTCCATCTGTCGCTCCTACAACTCGGCCGCATAGGTTTTGAGCATCGGTAATCACCACTTAAACCTAAGCACAATCTTTATAACTGGCATCAGCAATTCCGATGCTATAAACCTCTTACTGCAATAGGATTAGTTCTTGGGAGTGCAAAGGCTGCCGGTATTCTCACTTTACGGATTCTCATCATGCTCTCCCACGATTTTTCCGCCCGCTTTACACTTCTCTCGGCACCCCGTGGTACATCCTCTCCCTTTCCCGGAGCATGCGGTCGAGAGAAGACTCGCGCAGCGTTTTTTCCTGCCCTGTCTCACTCATCCTTTTTCGCAACTCAGGGTCGTCCAGGAGCTTCCTGATGGCCTCGGTCAATACCTACGGAGCCTTGGGTGGAACAATGAAGTCGGTGAATAACATGGCACCGAATGTTCACAGAGTTCGGTACACGTCCCGGCGATGGCGAACGTGATAGATAGTCACCACCTTTGTGTGCTCGTCTACCTGATAGATCACCCGATAGTCGCCGACACGTATACGGTAAGTTTGTTCCGCACCCCTAAGCTTGCGACATCCTCGTGGAAAGGGATCGGTCGCTAAAGCTTCCACCTTCTGAATAATACGGGTGATTTGTTTGGAATCTAAGTTGCGCAGTTCTTATTCAGCAGAACGCTTCTATCGGATTTCATAAGAGGCCATCAGCCTTTAATTTCTTCTTGAGTTCGTCAAACGACACGCTGGGCTCATCCCGCCGTTCCGCAACGATGGCCAGATCGTGGAGATCCTCTAAAAGTTCCTCATACTCCTTCAAAGGAAGCACAACAGCGGTTCGCTTCCCCTTTTCGTCGACGATATAACGTTCTTTTCTATGACTCATATTGCCCTCCCAATCAACGTAACAAGGAAATGTCACCGTCCCGAGGACTGCGTGCAAATCCATAATTTCAGCGATTCATCGTACATTTTTTCAGTTTCGCGGATCATGCGATCGAGGGTGAATTCCCGCAGGGCCTTCTCACGGCTGGCTTGGCAACCAAGCCGTACTGTTTAGGATCCCGGCTTCAGTTTACGAGAATGTTCTTCAAGCCACTCGGCGATCTGTTTGACCTCTAGGCTCTTGTCTGCAATGCGGAGCATAAGCTCGACAATCTCTTCAGCTTTCGCCCTCAGCCGCATCCCGTTCTCCCCAAGGAATCGCTTCATCGCCTCCCATGCGGTCCGCCTGTTCCCGTCCGCAAAGGGATGATTAAGGACGAGGGAGTGGCTCAGCACCGCCGCTTTCGTGAAGAGATCCGGATAGAGTTCTTTCCCTCCAAAGGCTGCCCTGGGACGCTGGACTGCGGAGTCCAGGGACTTCCAATCCCTGAGTCCTCCAGCTCCGCCGAACTTCTCCAGAATACGCTCGTGGATGGGGATGACCTCATCGGTGGTGAGATATCTCATCTCATAGTCGGGATAGGCGCTCCATCGCTGAGCGGTCCTCCTCCAGGTCCTCATCCACGCGCTTTAGGAACTCCAGCCGCTCCCGATCGCGCTGCCACTTCTCCAGCAACAGATCGACCGCCTGGCGCAGGAGCTCTGCCGGGGGGATCTTCGTCTCCTGGGAGAGCTTTTTCAGCGCCTCGATCTGGCGCTCCTCCAGTTTGACAGCATAGGTCTTAAGCATGGTAATCACCACCTAGAAACGATTATACCACTGAAACTAACGTTAGCAAATCCACGCTATAAATTATTTGCGACAGTAAGCTCAACCCCTTTTCTGCAAGCGGCAAAGGCCGCTAATGTTACCCTCCCTCATCGTCCTGTTCTTCCCTGATTTTTCCGCCCGCTTCCCAACACTTTCAGTACCTCCTGGTACACTTTCCCCATTTCGCGGAGCATGCGGACGAGGGCAAACTCCAGCAGGGCCACTTTGCGGCCGACTTCATTATTATCAGGGCCTTCCACGCTCAATGGCAAAAAGAAAGGACTCAGGACCGAAGAGCTTCAAAGGAGGTTAAGGAACTCCTCTACGGAAAGCTCAGCATCTCGAATGATCTTGCGTAAAAGCCCACGACCGATTTCCTTGTGCATCGGCACCGTTACCACACGGCCATCCCGATGTTTGAGCCGAACGTGGCTTCCCCGTTGTCTTGTTATCTCAAAACCCGCCTCTTTCAGTGCCCGCAGGACATCCTCAGATGACAAGGGGCGAAGCTTGCTCATTCAATGGAAACCCTCTGAACACCGACGAATTCCGGAGGGGGTTCCTCCCCAACTTCCTCCAAGCACATAAGGATAACCTCTTTTATATTTTCCAGAAGCTCGTCGATGGTTCTCCCTTGGGAATAGCAAGCGCGCAAGCCGGGTACCTCACCTACATAGAACCCGTCCTCGTCTTTTTCTATAACAACATAGAACTCCCTTCTCATGATCTTCCAGCCTCCTTTAAAAATAATACACTCCCAAGCCATCACGTGTCCACATAGCTCGTACTGACTCTATCGACATTTCAACACCTCCCGAAACTGCTCAGGAGTCAGCTCGATATCGCGCAAAATCTCCCGGATAAGGGGCCTGGCCAGATCTCTTCCCGGATGATGTGGAACCGTGGTCGTCCGCCCATCAGGATGGCGATAAAAGACGTGGCTTCCTTTCTGGCGAACCCTCCTCAAACCCTAGCTTTAGGAGCAGCTTTTCCATCGTTTTGGCATCGACGATGGGAACCTTGCTCACTCACCGACCTCGACTTGTTGTAGCCCTACGAAATGGGGCGGAGCTACCCTCAGTTCCGGGTTTTCCTCTAGGCAGAGCTCCAGCACTTCTTTCAAATTCTTCTGTAGTTCATCCAGAGTAGCTCCTTGTGTATGCGCCCCGGGAACTCCGGGCACTATTCCTACATAGAGCCTTGTTTCAGGGTCCCACTCAATATAAGCTACGAAGGTCTTCATCCTCTCCTCCTATTTTGAAGTATATCATCTCCCGCACGGGTAGAAAGAAACCTTCCTGGCCCCGCCCTCCGCGAGGATCCGGGCCAAGGATTCCAAGTCCATTTTGTTTTCGAGCCTGAAAGCCATAATTATAACACAGAATAAATCCTTTTGTTTGCACAGGAAAATGGTCCATTCATGGTCGCCTCGGTTTTGTTTCCCTTGAGGCCTTGCATGCGCTCCCGATTCTTCCGCAATGCAACCACCCCCAAAGGGGCAGCCCCGGTCACCTTCGGTTCCCAGGGACTTCCTCGTAAACCCTTTCGGTTTCGCGCAGCACGCGGTCAGGGTGAATTCCCGCAAGGCCTTCTTGCAGCATGATCGAGGCAGACCGAAAGTGCCTGCACACGAGCCCAGAAAGTTCAACAGGAGATCCAAACCCGAGAAACCCCTCGCTGGCAGGAAGATCTTGACCACCTCGAGGAGCAGACCCTAAAGGAACGCTCCCGGGAGCGCCGCGAGCGTCGCCCTCTTCCCCCTCGAAATGAGGACCCAGCCCAAGAGCACCGCCAAGAGGAAATACCCCACAACGTGAAGGGTGAGCGAACTCACCTTGTGAAAGAGCAATTCTATGGGGCCAGGATAGTTCGCCCCCATAGACATCCGGGCCAAAAGGGCCATGTGGATCAGGAGCAAGGATATCTTTAGCGTCTTTAAGCTTCTTTCCATCACACCCGAAAGACCCCAGCGTTTAACAACCTAATCAAGTCTTAACCGCTCAAAATCTTAGCATAAGCCTCTATTGCTCGAGCTTTTTGAAATCTTTCCTCATAGACTTTCCTGGCTTGTTGTCCCCGATGTATCAGCTCCTGCCGATCCTCAAGTATTCGACGAACAGGATAGGCGCCTATAAGCCCTACAAATGGAGGATTGTGGAAGGTAAGCACGGTATCAAAACGACGCGTCTTAGCTAAGCCCCGTGATTTTCTCCAAGCGTTCAAAAGGAAAAGGACATAACCTTTCAACCGAGTTCGCAAACGTTCGCGACCACGGGCGCCTCCCAGGGACACGCGGTGCACACAGCCCATCTAAGACCTCGTAAGCAGGGGCTTTCGGAGAAATGACTGTATAACTTGGTTGGCCGGCTATAACATGGACTTCAAAGCCGCGTTTAGCCAAACTACCGCAGATCTCGGCAGCCAGCTGCTCGGTGGAAGCAACATCCGGAGCATAATACTGGTTGACAACTAAAAGCTTGTGAACTTTGTTCGAGCCCACGGGCTTGGCGTTGTCGCTGTTCCGGCCGCGCCCCTTGGGGTTTGGTGAGATCGTGCCGCTTGCGCATCTTCTTTCCCGCGATCTTGGCGATGATTGCCACGAGCTCGTTGATCGTGAGCAACCTATCGAAGCCGATGTTCAATGGATGAGGATAATCGGACCGCACAAGTTTGTAAATCTCTTCCAGGCAGTCGTCAATATGAAGGAAGGAGCGCGTTTGGTTGCCGTCACCCCAGATTTCGATCTCATCGCCATCCTTCGCCAAGGCAATCTTCCGACAAAGGGCGGCCGGTGCTTTCTCCTTGCCCCCTTCATAGGTCCCCAGCGGACCGTATACGTTGTGGAAGCGGGCCACCCTGGTTTCCAGGCCGTGGTCCTCGCGATAGTATTGACAGAGCTTCTCCAGGCCGTAGCCCTCCTCGGGCTCCGCCGGCCAGGCGTCCTCCTCCTTGAGGGGCGTAAGATTGGGACTCCTCTGCTTGTATTGTGGACAGACACAGGCCGAGGAAGAGAAGAAGAAACGGCCGGCACCGTTGATCCTACGGGCTTCCAGTATGTTTGTGTTGATCAAGACGTTGTTGCGGATGATGTCTATGTGAATGGCCGTGATCTAGGCTATCCAGCCCATATCCGCGGCCAGGTGGTAGACCTCATCGAACTCACCCGCTCCTGTCACCGACGCTCGCTTTGCCATCGCGTTCCCACTTTCAGTTATTTATGACAGCTCATAAACCCAGAGTGCCCCACAAACGAGCTATGGGAGCCGCCTCATGTCCTTGCTGCTCCAGTTTGAACCTCCTTTGCCTCCCAGCTCTACGGCTGGAGCTGTTCCAGGAAACGCTCGATCTCCCGCCGATAGAGCTCCTTGAGCTTGAGGGCATCTTCCACCACCAGGGCCACCTTCTTGGGATCGAGTTCGTAGGAGTAAGCATGTCTGAAGAAATGCCGGAAGGCCCTCAGCGAATCGAGAAGCCTGTAGCTCTCCTCCGAAAGTAAGGCCGGCCTCACCCCCTCTATGGAGAGCTTCATCCGCCAGAGGAGTTCACTATGGTATCTCGCCCGATCCTCGATCCGGTTCTCGAAGAAGTCGGCGACGATCCTGAACAGATCCTCGAAGGCACAATATAAGTTGTGGAGCTGATAGGCGAGGCTCTCCAACTCAGCCGCGCTTTCACCGCGGCGCCGCTCCTCTATCTTTGCGAAAATCCGCTCAATCTCCTTCCGCTGGGCCTCGACGGAAGCCCTAAGCAGGCTCAGTCGCTCCTCTTCCATCTGATACCTTCCTTAACGACCTTATCCCGCAGCGGATGGCCCTCCAGCTGGAGGATATCCACCTCAGTCCCGAGTTCCCGCGAGAGGAAGGCCATCGCCCGAAAGAAATCCTCATCCCTCAAGCCGATAAAGGCTATATCGACATCGGAATCGGCGAAATATCGATATGGTTTGGTCAGCGAGCCGAAGATATATGCCTCCTCAAAAGGTATCAGGCGAGATAGCCGCTCGAGGGCCTGGAAGACGGCCGTCAACCGCCCCTTCCGTCGCTGCTCCCTCTCCTCCCTCGCCCTGGCGAGGGCACGGTCAAGCAGATAGGGGGAAAAACGGGCCATCCTCTGTTATCCCCTTAAATATTTTCTTTCCTTCCCAGTCTAATGCTAACCTGCGGTCAGAACTTTCGGCAAGGATCGCCCCGGCGACATAACGGGCCCTGTCGCCCCGGTGTGGCCCTCGCGAAGGGCCCGGGCTGCCGGGGCCGCCATGGTCCCTCAGCTCCCGACCGCTTTTACATACACCCTTTCGGTTTCGCGGAGCATACGGTCGAGGTCTTTCAGGGCCCGCTCGATCTCCTCTACAACGCGATCAAGGCCGGAGAGACCACCCTCTATCTCTGCCCAAAGGAGCGCAAGTTCACTTCGCTTCATAAAGCGAAACTCCTTCCTTCTCTATACGCTTGCACAGCGGCCCTTTGGCCTTATCAAGATCGATCAAGTCGACATCCTTCCCTGTGGACAAGAGCAATTTCCCAAGGGCTTCGAAGAACCGTTCAGGAGGCAGACCCTCACATGCGAGGTCCACATCCGACCCGGGCCTCTCCTCCCCTCTAGCTACAGAGCCAAACAACAAAACCTTTTTGGCCCCGCACTCCACGAGGATCCGGGCCAAGATTCTCCATCATGGTCGCATCAGTTTTGTTTCCCTTGAGGTCTTGCATGCGCCCCCGGTCCTTCCACCCCCAAAGGGGCAGCCCTGGTTACCTTCGGTTCCTAAGGACTTCCTCGTAAACCCTTGCAGTCTCACGGAGCACCTGATCAAAGATACTCTCGACGCCTTTTAGCTGCTGGCCCGCCAAGTTCGAGGCTACCCCACAAAAGTCGAAAATCGGGATTGCTCCGAATAGTCCTCATCGACTCACCAAATGACATCTACTGGATATCGCGAAAATTGTGGGTCGCTTGACAAAACCGACAGCTCTTCCAGCCTGGCCTGAGCGATCAGTAGCCGATCAAAGGAGTCGCTATGAAACTTCGGAAGGCTGTAAACATGAAGGGCATGCTCATTTGAACCGGAAGCACCTTAATTGCGTTGATCTGAAAAATCATGTTATTCATCTCTTGATGGCTCGAACAAATCTTGGATGCTTTCAAGAAAAAAGCTCAATGTATGATCCTATAATCTTGCTTCGAGAAAATCTTTCTTCATAGACCCTTCGAGCTTTCTGGCTTTTAACCCCAATCTCGTTTCGGTCTTCAAACATCCTCCGTACCAAGTCAACTAACTGCTCTGTATTTGTTACGTTCCAGCCACACCCGTCCCTTTCAACTATTTTAGCTACTTCAGCCTTTGGAGACATGAAGGCAATAATAGGTTTACCCGCAGACAAGAAGGTAAAAGTTCTTGAAGGGAAAGCCAGGTTCTCCAATCCAGGTTCTAACACGACGAAACAAGCATCGGCCATGGCAACAAGGCGGACAAAACGATTTTCCGGCTGAAAGGGTAGAAAGATGACATTATGCAGGTTCTCCTGCCTAACCCGAGTCCTCAACTGCTCACGTTTGACACCATCACCAAGGAAAACAAAACGGACGGGCAAATTCCGTAGAAGCTTTGCAGCATTTATCAGCGGCTCTAAGGGATGCATAACCCCCATGTTGCCAGCGTAAAGAAGAACCAGTTCTTGATCACCTATCTCTAATTCATGGCGGATAAGCGAATCCGCCCCCACCGGTGACAATTCAGGCCGTCCCCATAACGGAATGATCTTTATTTTAGAAGAGGGAACGCCCTTTTGGAGAAGAGTCTGCTTCATTCCCTCTCCCAATACTACAATTGCATCGGCCTGTCCAAAAATACATTGGTTTTGCTTTTCCCATAGTTTGACTAAAATCCTGGGGAGTTTCCATCCTGTAGCAAGCAAAATATCGGGATGAATATCATAGAGAATATAAACAAAGCGACACCCTTGCTTTCGAGCCAGATATGCACCAAGCACAGGAACCAACGGGGGGTTATGGAAGGTAACAACGTATTCGGGGTGCATTTCATCAGCTAAACGCCGAGCAAGAAAAAACCCCTTAAGTAAAAATTGCAGATATCCCGATAACCTAATATGAAGTTTCTCGCGCCCTCGGGGACCTAGCAGTGGAACGCGGTGTATATGTACCCCATTACGGAATTCAAAGCTGGGAGCCTGGGGTGAAGATGAGGTATAGCTTGGCTGCGCCGTGACAACAAGTATTTCAAACCCATTCCTCGCCATCTCCTCGCAAAGCTCGGCTGCAATCTGGCCCGTAGAAGCCAAATCAGGGGCATAATACTGATTCAAGACCATTAAACGAACACCCATGAAAACCTCTTGTCATCAGAAAACACCGAGTCTAACAACCTGTCATCCTTCACCGGCATGCTATTGTCATGAGAATCGTCACAATAGCCCCTTGTCCAGAGCAATTTTAACCTGTTCCTCAACCCATCTGTAGGTTATCTCGAGCCCATATCTTAAAGGCATTGAAGGTTTCCACCCCAGCTTTTTGTAAATCAGCCTGTTATCAGAATTCCTGCCTTTGACTCCTACAGGTCCGGGAATGTGCAGGATTTTCAAACGAACGCCCGCGATATCCATAATCATATGCGCAAGCTGATCAATAGTTACCATCTCCTCAGAGCCAATATTTACAGGGCCAGTCCAGTCAGAACGCATTAGACGCAATGTGCCTTCTAGGCATTCATCAACATACAAGAAACTCCTTGTCTGCTTTCCATCTCCCCAAACTTCTATGGAATCCAGACCCTTCAACTTAGCCACCGCCACCTTTCGGCACAGTGCAGCAGGCGCTTTCTCTCGCCCATCATTCCAGGATCCCTCAGGCCCGAAAATATTATGATAACGGGCAATCCTGACCTCCATCCCATAATTTCTGTGGAAGGCCAGATAGAGCCGTTCACTAAAAAGCTTTTCCCATCCATACTCACTATCGGGCAAGGCTGGATAGGCACTGTCTTCAGCGCAAAGAGGATTCTCGGGATCCTCTTGGTTGTATTTAGGATAAATGCATGCCGAAGAAGAATAAAAAATTCTTTTTACATTGCGACGATAACATGCTTCCAGAACATTAAGGTTTATGAGAGCAGAGTTATGCATAATGTTTGCATCATTTTCCCCGGTAAAAACATATCCGGCGCCGCCCATATCCGCAGCGAACTGATAAACTTCGTCAAATTTTTGATCCACGACCTGCTTGCACAGATATGAATCTCTTAAATCTCCAAGCACAAAGTCATCCGCTTCAACATCGCAAAATTCAGGATACTTTAAATCAACACCTCTCACCCAGAAACCCTCTTTTTTCAATCTCCTAACCATGTGATGGCCTATAAAACCACCGGCTCCTAGAACCAATGCTTTTTTCACAGTTTGTCCTCCCCTTTATTAGGGTTACTATAGTGAAATCTTAGTGCAATTGTTCCGCAATATTTTTCGATGCTTTGAATTTGCTTCCCTGTAGCTTTTTCCATGTAATGTAACGCCCGCCTGGAATTTAATGGGTACCACCTATCCTGGAATCTTGAACCAAAAGGAACCTTATGGTGAGGGGCCGGGAGCATATCTTTACGAAACTCAAGCTCCACGTGCTCGCAGATCCTGCGGAGGGTACCTTCGGGCTCTCTCAGGAGGTCCTCAAAGCGCACTATCAGCATATCATCTGCTTTATCCTCCAGGGCACAGTGAATAGAGTTAGCCCAGTGCTGGGCACAGATTTCCAAGCGCTCCTGAAAAGAAAGCTTCCCCTTCAGCCGCTCCATGTCCTGGGCCTTCCCCAGCGCCGCCCGGTAGCAGGCCGCGTAGGGGTTGTTGACCACCAGCACAAACCTGGGGTTGTATTCCTTCAGAAGCTCCCGGATGAGGGAGACGCGCACCGTGTAGACTTGGCTTTTGTCGATGAACCTGGCTCTACGACCGGGGGCGTAACGCCTCAAGCAATAGCGGACCACCCGCTCCAGCCCTCTCTTGATTTCGGGCGTTGCGTCCTTCGCCGTCTTGCGATAGTAGGGCAGAAGCTCTTCGCAGGCGTAGGTCCAGCTACGCGGGGGATTGTAGAGGGGGTGCTCGGCTGCCGGGACCTTGTAGCGGGTGCCGGTAAGTTCCGGCGGCAAGATCGGCCCGAAGACCGTGTGCATCTCGTCGGCCCCCGACCAGTACCGATGGTTCCCCGTCACGGAGACCACCTCGGGATGGCGCCGGAGCATCCGGGAGAGGAGCGTCAGGCCGCCGCCCTGGACTCCGAGCAGGAAGATGGGACGGTCAATGGCCACATCCCTGAAGCGGCCCCAGTAGATCCGAGGATCCAGCATCCAATTGTTTCGCTTCCACAAATACCAAGGGAGGTTCAGGGCTTCTTTTATATCCATTCCCATCAAGCTATCACGAGTTGTTCTAGCCATACAATCGCGCTTTCCATAATGCTCCGCCAGCTATATTTTTGCTCCACAAGCTGACGGGCTTGAGTTGCCATGTGTTTCTGGAATTCCTCGTCTTGAAGCAGTGTGACCACCCGCTGGGCAAATTTTTCTCCATCCTCTTCCACGAAGAGGTGCTTTCCCGGCACGGCCTCGATCCCCTGGCAGCCCACCGGGGTAGCCACCACCGGGACCCCTAAGGCCATAGCTTCCAACACTTTCAACTTCGTCCCCCCGCCGTAGCGGAACGGGGCCACGGCCACCTTCGCCTTTGCATAGTAGGGCCGCACGTCCTCCACCCGCCCGGTCACCCTCACCCCCGGGAGCGCCTCCAGCGCCCGCACCTTGGGCGTAGGATCTCGCCCCACGATCCAGAACTCCGCGTCGGGAACGGCTTCTCGCACCTTTGGAAAGATCCGCCGGGCGAACCACTCTACCGCGTCCTCGTTCATCAGCGCGTCCATCGCCCCGCAGAAGATCACCCGGTTGGCCCGCGGCTCCTCCCTCGACGGCCGAAGGCTCCCGGTGTCCACGCCGTTGGGCACCACCCAGACTTCCGTGGAAAGATTCGGGAGCCTCAAGCGGGTGAATTCCGCATCCTCTCTGGAGACGCTCAACACCACATCGACCCATCGCAGAACTTCATCTTGGAACTGGCGGAGCTTCCACAAATTCTGGAGGGCGAAGAGCCGGACCCAAGGAGGGCCTTCTCGGGCATAGGTGGCCCAGAAGCGCTCGTCGGCGTTGTGCTGGTCAAGGACTAGGATGAAGCCCTTTTCTTTTAGCTCTTCTAAGGGGAGATAGGCCAGTGTCTCCAAAAAGTGGACCCAGACCACATCCCATCTTTTTCCCCTAAGGGTTTCTGCCACGCGCCGCCTGAACCCCGGGCTCTCGAACTTGGCCACCCTGTAAGGTTTGGTGGAGAAGAACGCCCGCAAAGCGGCCCGCAAGCGGGTTCTGTGCTCAACCGGGACGACGTGCAGTTCAGCACAATAGGGCTCAAGAGCTTTCAGATCGGTCTCCCCATAGGGCTCATGTGCCAGGCTTAGGAGTGTCACTTCGTGTTCGGCCCGGGCCAGCTCCCGCAGGACATAGTAGATCCGAATCTTACTTCCCATGTTTAGGGGCCAAGGGAGGGTTGGGGAAAGCACCAAAATATCCATCGGCTTCACCCTTCCAAAGGTCCAAAATGGCACACCTTGGAGTCCGGATAGGGACATGAAGCCTCATAGACCCAAATGCCAAAAATGTCGAGAACTTCCTGCACTCGAGCCATTTCGTTTTTGCTTACCTTCCGTATCCACTTGTCAATCAAAGCTCTAGGTCCTTCTTTGTGAATTAGGTGTCTTGACTGCCGCGTGGTTGTTCGTGAAGGTTTAGTTACAACCCTCCACATCTTGTCTGGATTGGGCAAATCAAAACGGCTGCAAATCAGTTCGGAAATCTCTTTCGGACGTACAACGAGCTCCTCATAGGTCACTGTCAACCAAGGACGTTGCTGAAAAAGGTGCAGAGGCACAAGGTTCTCAAGACACCACTCCAGCACATACCGCTGAAGTTGGGTACCGTGTTTTAAAATATGCCAGCCAAACGCCACCTGATCAGGTTTCAAATACTCCCGGCAGAACTCTTCATTTCTCAGGTAAGCTTCTGCATCATTTCCTCAGCCGCGATTAATAATGCTTAGGGCTGTTGCTATAGGATGTCTGATCAAGTAGAGACAATGGATGTCGAAATGCTCATTGAACCAATCTATCAAAGCGTGTGCATTACAAACTTTAACCACAAGCCTATTTACAAGGAAACTGAAGTTACGGTCGAAAATTCTCCATTGGTTACGAAGTCTGATGCGTCCAGCTAAAAGGTCTGTAAAATACTTGGCAAGGCGTTCTTCCTCTTCTTCTTTTAAAGCAATGAACTTACTCCGCAAAGGATGAGGCAATCGGTTAAAATGAGGATGCAACTGCCATAAGTCCAGCGGTTGGGCAATATAGTCAACTCCTGGCTGTGAGTAAATCATTTCCATCACCAAAGTTGAGCCGCCTCGCCGGTTGGCAAATATGAAAATCGGCTTCTCGGTGAGGCGATAGATACACAAACGACCGAGGGTTTGTTTGCTAAAGGCTTTCAACATATCTTTTCCCGAAAGGTTCTTTTTGTCAAGTGCCCCACCGATTCTTATCACAATGCCTCCTTTTGAACTCTCCGAGATCCAAATAGCCATAGAAGAAGCATAGTGGGCAATATCCCAAAACTTGTTAAAGCAGTTGTGAGGTCTGAAGCAGTAAATAAAGCATAAAAAGGCAAAGCTGCCATCGCCACTCCGAATTCTTTAGGGAGACGCCCTAAAATCAAGCTATCCGTCAATCTTAATAATCCTCCCACAATAATTCCAAATATTATTAATCCCGGGAGCTTGAGATGCATATATGCAGTTGCTAAAAACCCTACCGAAGCAACAGTGTTCGAATGCAATATATATCTACCAACCATACGCTCAGGGGTATCAGGAAATGGATAATTTATTGGTATTGGCAGATGTGTGCTTGAGAAGAGCAAAGGCTTCTGTCCTGAAAAGAATTCAAAGTAAGCATAGTGTATTCGAGCTGGGGTAAAAAAGAAGCGTTCAAGAATCAGAGAAGCAGGCAAAGAGAAATCGGTAGCGAGCATTAGAAATGCGCTCGCCGCGACCAGCATTAAAAAACCTAGCACCATTAGAATTAACCGATTGCGCTTTATTACATAATACGTTCCTAGCACCAAGGGGACAGTAAACATAGGCGTTCGGCTTGCACTTAAACTTGAGAATACAATTTCTAACCCGATTAAAGCAAGAAATAATATATGTTTCCTATACAAGAGAGCCCACATTGCTAATGCTATAGTAAAAACATTGTATGCCCAAAGACGAATATAATTGAACATTCCTCCCAATAATCCAGTCTCCTTAAAAAGCCTCGTTGTTACTAATCTTCTAATTTCCGCCATACCACTGAAATCAAAGGTAAGATACCAGCGGAAATGTTTTAATCCACCTTGGTTTATAAACCACGTTAAGGCCAGTACTACTCCTATAATTGAAATAACTAAAGCAATAGTAGGTCCTTTGAGCACGGCACGAATTTTGACTCGTGGCAATATTTTTGTTGTCATAATTACAAGAACAAAAGATGTAGCTACCATATAAGTAAAGTCACGGTTACCAGCTATATCCATAAGACCATATAAAGAAAATATAGGTAATATAGGTGTGAGAAAGAAAAGCCAGATTAAAAAATCAGAAGGCTTCTTGATTTTGTATGGGAGAAGTAAAGCAAGTGCTAAGGTGAAGATCCAAGATTCCACTATTTTTACCTTATTAGGTAAAAATATGTAACGTGTTGCTGTCCAAGAAAAGTGAGGGGCAACAATATATACGTAACTGAGATCAAGAGCAATCTTGAGTAACAAAACCAAGATCATGAGAGTTAGTCTTGGAAAAAAGATCCAGATAAATTTCAATCTTTTCATAGCACTTGTTTCACAATTTTTTTTATTTCTTTTATATAGTAAGTTGCGGAAAACATCCCTGCTCTTTTTCCTAAGTGTTTACGGAGTGACGCTTGAACTCTTTTGTTGTCTAAAATATGCATGATTTTTTTTATGGCCTCTTCTTCTATTTGGTAGGTAAGTAGTTCACTATCTACGATCTCTACCTGTCCTCCATCATTTGGCACAAAGACAATGTTACCAGCTTTCACCATCTCAGCTACCGCGATGCCAAAGTGCTCATTTTTCATTCCGTGGATACCATATTTATGACTTGCTACGAGGTTTGCAAGGCGTTCTCTCTCAAGTCGCCCTTCGAGAAACACCCACGACGCATTTTCTTTTGCCATTTTTTCTATCTTCTTTGCATAATTGATATCCCATCTTTCGCCAACAACATGGAGATGTATATTCCACCCCAATTCCCTCACACGCTTCAGTATTCGAATAATCATATCGATTCGCTTTGAGGGTGCTATCCGTCCGATACATACAAATCCGTCTTCTCTTTCCTCCCAAGGAATCCGAGGATACTCCATTGACACTGGTGGGTAAACTACAATCGGTTCAACACCATAAGCCCGTTTGATGAGTTGTCCTGTCCACTTTGAGTTTACTAAGGTAACATTTTGTCTTATTTTGTCAACGGAAAAATGGAAGATATTTGCCGCCAGCTTCCTATAAGCCTTCTTAAGAAGCGATCGTTGAGGTTCATCTAAAAAATCATTTAAACCGCTAACTATCCCAGCCGCAACTGCGGGAGAATGGACATACTGAATCCCTCTTCGCCCGAAATCCATTTCGTAGTAAGTGCTAATACATAGATCATATTCATTGACTCTTTTTTGGAAACGGGACATCAACATAAGTCGCCTCAGATACCAAAACGCCGATGTTTTGTGAAGCCCGAATGGCAGAGGAACTACAATGGAGCGAAACTCACCCGGATCTAGAGATGTACCATAATACTGATTGATTTGTTTAACGGGCAATTCACTTGTTGAAACTACGGTAACTTCATAATCACGTTTAAGCGCTTCTAAAGTCCAAACAGCAACCGCTTCAGCCCCTCCTATCCACTTCGTTCCACTGTGTATAACGGCTATCTTAGGGCGCCCCATTTAATCCCCCTGAATCTTTGAGCAGTACAGATTTACAGACCAAGTAGGACCTTTTGCATTCTTTGCCATAGCGTAAATCTCCGAAGACTCGACCATTTCCAATCTTTCGAGCTCATCATTTATTACCTTAACTTCAAAACCTAGTGAATGTAACTTTAGGAGCAAATCTTCGACGCTTGATCCTGCCTTGTGAAGCATATCAGGATTACATTCTACAAACATTTTTACATCGCTACTTCTCTTGAGTACATTTTCCATCCCCTCTAAGGCAACCGTTTCTCCTCCTTCTATATCCATTTTTATAACATCAACCTTTACTTGATTTGGCAAAAAATCATCTAGCTTGATACTTTGGACTTCTATAGTACGTCCTGAAGTGTCACGGTGAAACAAGCTTGTGTCTCCACCGGTAACTTCATCTAAGTGGAGCCTTAAAACTCCCTCCTGATTTGATACAGCCTTTTTAACCGGCACAATAAGTTCAGAAAAGCCATTCTGCTTAATATTACGCACTAAATATGGAAAAGTACGAGGATCTGGCTCAAACGCATACACCCGCCCTCGTGAACCAACTTTCCGAGCAGCTATTAATGAATAAAAACCTATGTGAGCACCGATGTCACATACAACCATCCCCGGAGCAAGTGTTTTTTTAAAGAGTTGCATTGTAAACTTTTCATAGTAGCCCTCTTGCATTTTCCAAAGTTCACGACGATGCCAAAACGAACCAGTTAAGTATAATCCCTCTACTTTAATGGTCAGATCTCCCACAAGCGCACTAAGTACTCTAAAGAAATACCTGCCGCCTGGGAGCTTCGAAGGACGTATACCCAAGCTCCTTAGAATTCGCCCAGCCCTGTTTAGGACATCAGCTTTGTTTCTCATGTAAAACCTCCTGATAAATGTCAATAAGAAGATTTGCTATATGGTCCCAAGAGAAGTTACTTAACACGTATTCTCTCACTCCTGGCTTTGGTCCTTCCTCATAGGCTTTAAGAACACTCTTTCGGATAGAATTAATATCCATAGGGTCACAATAAAGGATACGATCTCCCAAGTACTCGTAAATAGGAGGATATCGACCAGATATCGCTGCAGTCCCTGCTGCACAAGCTTCTAGTGTTACCATGCCTAGAATTTCCCATTGACTAGGAAGCACATGAACCTTGGCTGCTGCATAGGCTGATGCAAGAAGAGGATCATCATTTTTGAGTTCCCCAACATAATGAACCCAGGGAAGCTTCTTGACCAACCGTAAAAACTCTTGTTGCTCTTCCGGATTCACCGTTTCACCTACTGGAACCAAAGACCCTATAAAAACCACATCAAGCCCCGTTCCTTCTAAAGCGTGTATAAGGCGTACTTGTCCCTTTGCACGATTAATGCGCGCGACCTGAAGGACAAAGTCACTTATGCCGAAATGTTTGATAAAAAGCTCAGGATTGGCATTAGCAAAAAGCTCTTTATCAACTCCGTGGGGCACTATTCGCACTTTCGATGTGTTAATACGGAAGCGCTTGGAAAGTTGCAGTGCCTCACTTCTTGAAGAACAAATAATTCTGTCAACGATATCATAAATCGTTTGTCGCATACGATACATAGTAGAGATTGGAATGAGAGGGTCGATGGTGCGGGCAAGATACCACTTCCATAAAGGTTTAGCCGAAAAATCGTTAGCTGTTACGACGACAGGGATGCCTCTCCATTTTGCCATTTTTATAAATTTCTCAATTTCATATCCTGCGCCAAATATGTGCAACAGATCGAAATCTTGCTCTCGTTCCCATAGATCAAGATGTAAAACTTCAATGCCTTTTCGTTCTAGTGCTTCCTTGGTCCTGGCGGCGGGAATACCTTGTGTTTCGGGAAGCGATGTTCCGTAACCTAACCACCATCTTGATGCAGGGAAAAAGAAAGCGACTTTCATCTCTTTTCCCTCCTCTCTTTCAACAAACTCCCTCCAAAAATTGTCGGATTGATCCCTGTCTTCCTATAAACCCATACCGCTAGTAAGGTGTTTAAAAGCACAATACTAATAGTGGTAGCAATAGCCGCGCCTTTTATCCCCCAAAGAGGAATAAATAATGCGTTCAAAATTACATTGGTACCTGCTGTAATACTTAACCCTTTTGTTACGTAATTTTCATATCCCGTCATAATCAAAATTATATCTGTAGGTCCCACGATTACACTGAAAAGCTGTCCCAAGCTTAGTATAGCAAGAGTTGCAGCCCCAAGTGCAAATTCCTGACCAAATATAATAACTAAAACTTGTTTTCCTGCTATTAGAAAGATGAGCGCCAAGGGCAAACCTGAGAAGACGGATAAATAAACAGCTCGGGTAATCACACGTTGCAATCGGTCCCTTCTGTCTTCGGTGGTGTATAAAGCAGAAATTGTGGGACTGATCACCGTACCTACAGAAAGGAGACCAAAAGAAATGAGCAGTGCAAGTTGAAACCCAACTTTGTAAATGCCGACTGCTTCGGCTCCCTTAATACCCCCTAGCATGAGGATGTCTGTATGGTGGGTGACTACTCCCAGAACGCCAATTCCCAGTAAAGGCAGTGCGCTCTTCACCCAAGGTCTTATTTCAAACGCTGGAGAAGACTCTTCAACGGGCTTGGGAAGGTGCTTTTTAAGCAATAGTGCCCCGGTCAAAAAGGCTATCGCGAAAGCAACAACTTGCATTCCCATTGCCAAGGAGGGAGTTATCCTTTCAGCGAAAAGGAGGTAAGCACTTGCTATCAAGAGGATGAAAAGTGTTGGTCGCACAAACAAAGCTAGCATCTGACCTTGAACAACGCGGCTAAGTCCCTGCAAGGACATTTGCCTTATCTGAAGTAGAGCCATAAGCACTAAAAGAGGTAGAGCTATAAGGAAGGTGTCCTTTGTCTGAACATCGATGCGGTCCGACAAAAACCACATACCCAAGCCCAAGAGTGCTGTCAACGTGAGAGAAGCAACCAGCACTGTCTGATCAGCAAAGTGCAGCAAGCCCCTTATGTGACCCCACCTTTCCTTCACCTGGTACGCAGCGATATTGCGGACAAGCAGCTGAGGAAGGCCAAAGGTTGCTGGGATACTCAAAAACGTGACCACTGACCACACATAAGCATAGACTCCGTAACCTGCTGCCCCAAGCATTCGCGCTAGCACCACGCTGATGAGGAAGCCGAGGCCCATTGAGATGGCCTTTAAGACCATCACGCCCACCGTGTCCCGGGCCAGGCGGAAGCGCAAACTCCCAGGTTTCCCGATCGCCCTGGCAACCGCCCTGCCCAACCGACTGCTAAGAAAGCCCTCTTCGATTCCTTTCATAACCCTCTGTATGTTAATTGCTATATTATGCCACAAGTAGACTCGAGAACCGCCCGCGGCTAACCCCACATACCCCGTGCCGATAACGGCCACCTTCAACGGTTGAAACCTCCCCTGCCCATCTTCTTGCCCTGATCCCAGGCTGAACTTCTCCACCCCGCAAGCCCAAATGCCCCGAGGCCCCGGCCCAAAGGTCATTTCCCGGGCATCGAGAAGACCGCCCATGCGCTTGATGGCGAAACCTTTCCACGGTCCTCTGGGCACATGTAGATCCTACGACCACTGAGCCCGCTTTGCCCAGCAGGAATGAGGTTTCATCCCAGCCGATTTAGTAGGTCAAGATACCTTTCACGCGAAATCCCGGCTGTGCGGAGGTTAGTTAGGATATGGGTTACCGGTACCTCACGGGGGCTTGTCTTTATCACCACCGGCCTCTTCATACCGGGTTTCGTCATGATCAAGTGGTCTCCCTTCCGCCGCACCACTCTAAAGCCTTCGTGTTCGAAGATCTTCACAAGGGTTCTATAATCAACCGGTGTTATCTTTTCGGGGCGCACCTCCGTTCCTCATTGGCCCACGGTCAGAAGTTCCGCGGCCACGGGTTGACGGGGAAGCCATGTGTCGCCCCGACGCACGAACCCGGCCTCTTCCATCACTTCCTCCAGGGTGCCCATGCGCTCACACTCCTCCAGGAAAGCCTCCACAGCTTCCTGTAGAGAAGCTCGGGCCTCGTCCAGTGATTCCCCGTAGCTAGAGACATCGAGCTCAGGTACAACACCCACGTAAAGATCCCCTTCTCGGAAGAACTCCGCGCGGTAAACCACTTTCCATTTCATCTCTATCGCCCCCAAAATTATCGCTCCACCCCAAGGCATGTAAAACCGCATGCCGGGTAAGGGATAGAAATGAGCTTAGGCTCCCGAACATAAGAAGTGCCCACAAGGTCGGCTCGTGGATCGGGCACCTCCCACGCTACAGCGACTCAATTTTCGCGGGATCTATGTCCACAAGTGACCCGATGTCCAACGTGAGCCAGGGATTCCTAGGCTCCCTGGAATTCCGGCCCTCACTTTTTGCCCTGAACTACGGCCGGGCGGGTCACCAGAAGATCCTGCAAGGGTAGGGCCGATAGTTCCAGCCGGCCAAGCTCCACTCTCCGGCTAGCCTCCTCGATTTCTATACCCACCACGTTTCCCACGGTGTCAAAGTCCAAAACAAAGCCCGGGGCAATTTCCTCCGATTCTACGCTGGGCCCACTCCGGAGACCGATGTAGAGCATATCGGTCTCTGGATCATAACTGAGACGCATCCTTTCACCTCCTTTCATGGCTTGAACCCCCGGTCGAAAAAAGGCGTTATGCACCGTTTCGCCATCCGGCTCGGTCACCACCGGGAGATACTTCCCTGCCTCTTGAATATACACCCAATATCGAACGCGGCCATTCTCTTGGACCTCCCGACGTACAGGATGGCGAAGTGCCTGTTCAACCCATTCCATCTTGAGATAAGGGCGGCGCACAAGCACGCTGTTCCTAAAATAAGCCGTTGTCTTCACTCCCACCTCTCGCCTCCTAAGACCTGGAGTCTGGATCCAGGAGATCGGCTTTTGAACATGGTGCAAGGGCACCTACATACCTGGCTCATGGATCGGGCTTTTCCGTCGTTGTAGCAATTCGATATTCGCGGGATCTATGTCCACACATAAACCGTCGCTCGATACAGGCGAGGCTTATGCCGGTGGTGAGCCCCAGGTAGCCCGTGCCGATAACGGCCACCTTCAACGGCTGAAAACCTCTCTTGCCCATCTCCCCCTGATCTCAGTGTAAAGCTCTCCACCCCGCAAGCCCAAATGCCCCGTGATCCCGGCCCGTAAGTCGAGCGTGATGAAGCCCCTTCCGCGCACCGGGAAGATCAACCGTGCGCTTGATAGCGAAGACTTCCCACGGTCCCCCGCACCATGTGGGCCTTGAGGACCCCCCGGCCCTCTTTGCCGAGGAAGGTTCGGACAAGGTTGGCTATCCTTTTAATGCATTGATTCATTTATTTAGCTCACCGGCTTCTTTCAAAACTCGCTGGTAAAGTTCAGGACTGATTCGGAATCCCGCTTTCTCCTGCAGGGCATCCAACTGCTCATGGACGCTCCTGATAAGCCCTGCTTGTTTTGCCCATATGAGTAAACCCACCGTCCCCAGGACCTTAAGGCCCAACCGCTCAGCAAGCTCTCTCGCTTCTTTTTCATCGAGGAGGACCAAGGCGGCTCCCTTCTCCTGGGCCAAGGCAATTACCTCCGCCTCCCCATGGTCCAGCTGTGCAAGGAGCACTTCCCCTACCGCTCGATTTCTCACCTCTTCCACCTCAATCCAGTCAGCGGTCGCCACCTCTTGCGCACCGGGCTCTCCCTTCCCTTCCTCCACCACCTCTCTCCAGACGGCCTTGGGGATCATCAGCTTCGTGCCCTCACACCGCTTTTGCAAAACATCTAACTGGCCGATCGCGCTCAAGGCGATCAATACCGAAGAGTTACAGACTACCATCAACCCAGCTCCCTCAAGGTCCTAAGGTCTTTTTCGAATTCCTCAAGGTCATAGTGGCGAAGGATCCCCTCTTTTCCCAAGAGCCGGGAAAACTCCCATTTGGTCATCCCGGCGAGCTCGCGGGCTTTCCCAAAGCTGAGCAGGCCTTTCTCATAGAGCCGCAGAGCCAACTCCTGCTTCAGCCTCGCTGGCACTTCGTCTCTAGGAAGCTTGAGTGATTGGACCAACTCCTCAGGTATCTCCAGGTTGAGCTTCGGCATAATGTCACCTCCTCTATCCCCAAAAGGCCGCCATCTTCATGCGCAAGGGCACCGCCTGCCGGATGAAGTTAAGTAGAGTGTTCCGGGCCAAATGGCTTCCTGTGATGAAACGTGAGACGTGAGACGTGAGATGTGAAACGTGAGAGGTGAAATGTGAGAGGTGAGATGTGAGATGTTATCGTTGTTTGGCATTCTTATTACCTCGCAGGTATTTTATCAATCCTAAAAGCTTGTATCGCTCTTTCTCGATCAAGGAAAAGATACTCCTACCGGGCAGAAAACCTAGCCTATCAGCTATGATCAGCTGGGTTTCCAATTCCGAAATTGACCCAAGGGAAATAAACAAGAACTGCAAAAATTCTTTCTTTGAGTTCCGAGCTGCTCCTTCAGCGATGTTGCTCGGTATCGAGATGGCAGACCTTTTTATCTGTTACACCAAACCGTACCTCTCCTCCTTTGGAAATTTCTGAACAATTTCATAAACTTTTACAACAAGTTCTATCCCCTCCTTCCAGACATCCAAATCCCTATGCGTCTTCACACCCCCGATCCCGTCCCTCCCCTTACTCCTCACATCTCACCTCTTACTCCTCACGCCTCACTTCTCACTTCTTACGCCTCACTTCTCACTGGGCACCGCCTGGCCCACGAGGTTAAAGAGGGTGTCTCGGGCCAAGAGGCGGCCGCTCTGAGCTCCAGTCGTGCCACCCTATCCCTCCAGTAAATCTTTCGGGGTCTTGCGCCCTCTTTCTGTCCGATCAAAGTCGCTATCGAAGCTCACGATGGTGAGGTTATAGTCAGCTGCAACCGCATATTGATAAGCGTCATCGAAATCAAGGCCGAACTGCTGTGCAGCCTGTATAATATCCTCCATTTCTTGGGCTGCGAGAGCGATGACCGTAACCCCTGCCTCGAGGATCATGTCTTTTAAGAACCGTCGGAATACCTCATGTTGCCTTCTGCGGAAAAGCAAAAGCCCTATTGAGTGGAGGGAATAGTCGGAGATGAAAAACTTATGTTTCTCGACTTGTGACAGGAGAGCTTGAGCTTCCTTGACCTTCTCTTGCTCTAATATCACTTCCAGGAAGATATTGGTATCGATCAGTAACTTCATTGCTCGCCGATCCTCCACTCCGCAATCTTGTGCTGGAGCTGTACGGAGGTATAGCGATCGCGCAGATCCCTGAGGGCTCCTGCCCAATCGAACTTCGGCTTCCTCCTGGGCCTCCTTGCCCGTTTCTCCAGAAGGAACTCCACGAAGTCCCGCACCTCCTGCTGGAGTTCGGGCGGCAGTTCATCGATCAAGTCCTTCAGTGCCCGCATGCTTTACCTCCTTTGGCCCCGCAGGAAGGCCTGTAAAATAAGCTCCCTAGACCCTCTGATAGTAGTCCACATACTCTCCCGTGATCACGATCTCAGGTACCACTCCACCGTCCGCCGGAGGCCCTCCTCCCAACCGACTTCCTTTTTGAAGTAATCACGGGCATAGCAGTTGTATCCCTGCGCGACCACACATCTCCTTCATAACAATTCCCCGATCGCCCGGACAAATTTGCGTAAGTCGTCTGGATGTCCCTGGAGGATCTCGTACATTCTATCGTAATCTATCTCCCAATACAGGTGTACCAACATGTTGCGAAAGCGCACCATCCGCTGAAGATTCCGGTTCAACTCCGGGGGCACAATTCCAGCCTCGCCTAGAATCGCAAAGCACTCGGCATATTCCTCGGGCACCCGGTGTAACCGCTGCGCGCAGATGTGAAAGCATATATGTATCGCAGCTTCTATGGCTATAAGCAAACGATAGCATGCCAGATCAAGCGCGTCCTGGTCCGCAAGGAACGCATCTTTTGGCAGCGCTCTGATTCGTTCCAGCCGCTCCAGAGAGCGTCTGATATCCCTCGAAACTCGCCTTTGGCTCCCTACGGAGCTCCTTCGGGATTTTTTCATCAAAGCAGTTCCTTAAACCGTTCCAGCGTAAGCCCTGCATCTTTCAGAATGCTTTTCAAGACCTTAGGATGAAGGGTCTTCCCCGCATGATAGGGCACAGTGACCCGTTTCCCATCTGGATTCTTGTAAATCCTGTGACTTCCGCTCTGACGGCTAAGGAAAAAACCCACGCGCTCCAAAACCCTGATCACCTCCTCGACCGTCACGCGGGGAAGCTTCTTGCTCATACCGCCACTTCCAAGGAGGTGAGGCTGATCGAATCAACCTGCGGGATCTCTTCCCCGCTCTCTAAGCGATCCAACACGTGTAGCCGTATGGCATCTTTAATGTTCTCAAGGACCTCCTCGTAGGTGTCCCCTTGGGTGTAACACCCTTGTAACTCGGGACAGAAGGCGAAATAGCCATCCTTATCCCGCTCAATCACCACCGAAAAGCGATACGTTCTCATAGTGTCCACCTTCGTCTCACCTTAGGTTCTACCCAGAGCCATAGACTCTTTTATAGTATTCCAAATACTCTCGCCTGATCACCATTTCCACCCAATCCTGATATGTGAAGCTTCCCCCCGGGAATGGATCGCAAAAGCTTCTCGACCTCACCGGCTTCATCCTGATCAAGGAGAAGTTCTAAAAGACTGTTGGTATCAAGCAAATACATAAATCCCCCCACCATTCAAGTACTTTGTGCTGAAGCTCCACAGAGGTGTATTTATCCCGGAGGTCACGCAGAGCTCCTCACCAGTCAAATTTTAACTCACCCTTCTTCGCTTTGGGCTTAGCAACTCGTTTCTCCAGCAGGAACTCCACGAAGTCCCGCACCTCCTGCTGGAGTTCGGGCGGCAGTTCATCGATCAAGTCCTTCAGTGCCCGCATGGTTTACCTCCTTTGGCCCCGCACGAAGGCCTGTAAAATAAGCTCCATAGACCCTCTAATAGTAGTCCGAATACTCTCCCGTGATCACGATCTCAGGTACCACTCCACCGTCCGCCGGAGGCCCTCCTTGAAACCATGGCAAAGCCTTTCCCCGAGCCTTGCATGGAAACAACGAGGATTCAGACCCTTTCGCTTTTCGAGAGTGTCTCTTCCAAAGTAACCCACCCTTCCTTAATGGCTCTGATAGCCCGGATTAGGTGAAGCTCGAACATCATCTCATCGCCTTCAAATTCCCGCCGGATTTCTTCCTCCAGCCTAGTAAGCTCGCCTGCGGAGAGGCCGCTCGCCCTTTTAACTTCTTCTAAATTGAACACAATCTCCTCACCTCCCTAAACCTCTGGAGGAGCCAGAATATCGATCGTCCGGGGGCCCTGCCCGGCATTGATATAGTTTACCAAAAGCCGGGTACTGCGTTTGACCGGATGATTAAAATTCCAACTAACCAGGATGCACCGCCGGGCACCGCTGCGGCAATGTGAAGGGCCTCTGCAAATACAATACTTAGACGATACAACCCCTTCCTCGACATAGAGCCTTACCCGCTTTATCATTTCATTCGGTGAGACTGAGGACCTTGAAATTTCGGGTAAGAGCGAGCAGCTTCTCCCTTAGACCGGAACGAGCTTGACGGAGTTCCTCGATGGTCAGGTCAGAGCAAAGCTTCCCGTGCCTTTCCAGGACCGGCCAGAAATCCCGCGTCCTTCGCATACGCTCAGGTATCATTTTCACCGTTGATCACATCTTCAATCCAATCCCGGTTCGGAAATACCACTCCTTTTTGTGGTAACGCCCGGGTTCTTATCCCGGTCTCAGAGGCAACCACGAGGACCGGACTTTATTGGCTACACTTCAATCCCGAGGGGATATCTGACCCTCCGGGAGATTTCCCCCTGGCGTACCACAGCATCCGCTTCTAACCTGCGGAGGAGCCGGAGCAGAGGCTACAACGTGCTCCCCCTATGTAAGCACCACTTCGAGCCGATGCTATTATATTATCAGTTAAGGCTCGTAAAGCCCGTTGTTCTTCATTTCACTATTTTGTATAGTATTCGTCTCATTATCACGAAGCATTTCGGCAGCAAAGGATAAAGTAAGGTTTTTTGCTTCGTGACAGGTGCATGTACAGGTGGAGAATATTCCATGTGGTACGTTGTTCACACTCTGGCAAGGTTTGAAAAGCAGGCCATTGCAGAGCTAATAGATAAAGGTTTCGACGTATACTATCCAAAAGTACCCGAGGGCATTCCCCCAAAGGAGCAACCTCTTTTCCCCCGCTATATTTTCATTCGCCCGACCGTTCGCATCTGCCCGGCAATCGCAAGAGAAGTGAAGGGTGTTATAAGATTGCTCGGATACGACGACGGAGGAAATCCTTTAGATGATTGGACAATTGCAAAGATCAGAAGATTTGTCCATCAGGTGAAACAACAGGGAGGGCTGTCGATTCCCCGGGCGGGAGACACGGTGGAAATCAAATGCGGTGTATTCGAGGGACTCTCTGCCATCTTCTGGGGATTCAAAAAGGGAGGACAAAGGGTAACCGTGCTCCTTAAGCTTATGGGATACAGCGTTCCGGTAGAGCTACCCGCAGAGGCAATTAAAAGCCCGCAAAAGATCAAGCTCCCAAGAAGAACACGGGGGAAAGGGCGGATTATACGAGGTGCCTATAGCCTCCTGTAGCCTTTGATACCGGCCCAAATAAATTCTTTGATCTAACAGCCAAAAACAGCTTTTCGGGGGGTCAGAGCACAACCCGTTAAAAGGGCGGCCTGCTCTATTAAGTTTCTTCGGGGGAAACGAAAAACTCGACAGCTTTAAACGGTTGGGCTATGGTCAATGGTGAATCGCTAGGGTGTCAGATAATCGCTTGTCGATCCGGAGGAACTTTAAAATGGTCCTTTACGAACACCTTGTGGATTCGCTCAAGACCCAGAGACAGAAATATGCCGACAATTTCGGCGAAGAGAGCATCACAGGGCATACCACGCTGGTGGAGATCTCGCTAATTTCGCTTTACAACCGCCTTATAAACGTGCTCGACCTTGATGCCGAAGCCTTCAGAGCAAACGGCGCCCTTGTAGCAACAGGCGATCTGGGCAAAAGCTTCATCGGCCCCCACCAGCCCATTACCCTCATATTCCTGAAAACCCCGGAATGCCGGCTCCAGGAAGAATGGCTCAGGGAAATAATCGACCCTTTGATCGAAGCCGGCTGGAAGGTCGATTACACCGCCGGTACCGTTCAGGACATCATCGCCGAAGCCGAGAAAAACATCGGGTTTTTGCAAAATCTGATCACTTCACGCTACATATCGGGAAACAGAAAGATCTTTGAAGACCTGGACGCTGCCCTGGAGGACCTTTTGAAGGGAAGAGGAGAAGAGATTGAGGGGCAGCTCAGAAAGGAATGGACTGCCGGAATGGAGCTTGTGGACAGGCCGGGAGCCTGGATGGAACCCGACCTTTTTGCCTTCCCCGGTGGAATCAGGAGCATCACGACCATAAGAACCGTTTTAAGGCTTTCGGGGTTCAGGAAGATAGACGAGGCCGTCAGAGACGGATTCCTGAATCATCGGGAAGGCGAAAATCTTCTTAAGGCCGAACGATTTCTTACAAGAGTTTTAAATGTCCTGATGTCCCTGGAAAACCGGTCTGAAAGGGTGATGGGCTTTCCGGTTCAGCGGCGGGTTGCCGAGCAACTGGGTTATTCCAATCGGGGAGCTTTTTCTGCCGCCGAGGTTTTCATGCAGGAACTCCACAGATATTTCTTTGAAACCTCGCAGACCTTAAGGCTTCTGTTTGAGAAAAAAGCAAAAATTCCCGTCTCCTATGAATCCGTCGAGCTGGAACCCGGCGTCTTCCTGCGGGACGGGCGGGTGGAGATAGACGATCAGGGTGTAGAGCTATCGCCCGAGCTCTTCGTTAGAATATTTCTCCACGCCGCAAAAAACGGGGCTCTGGTGGGAGGAAAGACTCTTGATTTGCTCAGAGGCTCACGGCACATCCTCGAAACCTGTTCGGGAAACCGCAGGGTCCTGGACGAGCTTCTCGAACTGGTCCACAGCGACTCCCCTGTCCTGCCCGTCTTTCGGCTTTTTCACGACATGGGCTTTTTGGGAGACCTGATTCCCGAGTGGAAGGGCATTCTGGGGCTTATGCAGTGCGACGGATTTCACGAATATCCCTTTCACGAGCATGCTCTGAGAACACTCCAGGAAGTGAAGAAGGTTCTCGGCGAAGCCTATCGTTCCGATGAGCCGGAACTTTCGTCCATAGCCCGCAGAATTAACGACCCCCGCTGGCTGTATCTGGCAGCCCTTCTTCACGACATAGGTAAAAGTGCAGGACGCGACCATGCTTTAAGAGGCGGGGAGATGATTCCGGCCATAGCCCGTCGCCTCGGGATGCTCCCGGAAGAAAGCGATATGGTTCAGTTCCTCGTGGGCCAGCACACTCTCATAATGGACAGCGCTTCCATGCGGGATATAGGCGACGAGGAAATGCTTGCTCACTGTAGCCTTCTTGTGGGCGATACGATTCGACTTGACAATCTACTCGTTTTGACCTTTGCCGATCTCAAGGCCACGGGAGAAAAAGCCTTCAGGAAGTGGCATCAGAGCCCCATGATCTTTCTCCACGAAAGGCTTTCGCAGATTCTTGAAAAAGGCGAACCCCGCCCGGGGTTGATCGCCGAAAGAATCGAACAGATCAAGCAGATAGTGCAGCGTGAAGTTTCCGATCTGATGGACGAATCTCAGGTTGTGGCGAGGCTCGAAGACGTCGGACCGAGATACCTTCTTTCCATGGAGCCGGCAACAATAGCCCGACATCTCAGAATGGAATGGGAGCTGCTCCACTCCCCCGAACCCTTTGTTCTCGACGTGACGGCTCAGGACAAAACCTGGACGGTTACCCTTCTGAGTGAAACCGCACCCTGGCTTCTCTTCAAGACCGCCGGACTTCTTACCCTTCACTCCATTGACATATCGGCCGCCCAGGTCTTCGTAAAGAACAACGGTACGGCCATACTCATATTCAACTGTTCCCCCACAAAAGCCGCCACAAGGCCGGACTGGGAAAGCTTCAGAGCGGATCTGAAACGCCTGATGGAGCACAGGTTTTCTCTTGACTTCAGGCTCGCAAAGCATGCGGCACTGACCAGGCCTGCGGCAGTAAATCACAGACCGGGCGACACCAGGGTGATCATCGACAACGAATCTTCTGCCCACTACACTATTCTGGAAGTTCACACCGCCGATAGAACGGGATTACTGTACCTGATAACTAAAACCCTTGCCGATCTGGACATCCGCATATACGTTGCAAAGATAACCACCCGTGGAAGCCGGGTGGCGGACGTTTTTTACATAAGAGACCATCTGGATCGAAAGCTTTCGGACTCCGAGCAGATAGAGGAGTTGAGATCTGCCCTTCTTTACTGGCTGGACGAAGCCTACCGGCAGAGTAACGAAGGTTTTCGTAAGGAGGCTGCAAATGGGTGAAAAGGATCCCGTGGTGCTGGAGAAGGACGGCCCTATCGGCTACATAACCCTGAACAGGCCCGAAAAACGGAATGCCCTTTCGCTGGAAGTAATGAAGCGAATTATTGCCATTTTAGAAGCCCTGAAGGAGGACCCGTCGGTACGGGTGCTGATTATAAGAGGCAGGGGGCCCGCTTTCTGTGCCGGTCATGACTTAACGGAGCTAACCGGAGGCGGCGATCGGGTACACCGGTTTCGAGAAATTTTCGGAATATGCTCTGAAATGATGTACGGAATTCACAGGATACCTCAGCCCGTCATTGCCCAGGTTCACGGGATTGCCACTGCGGCAGGATGCCAGCTTGTTGCGGCCTGTGATCTCGCCGTTGCCGAAAGGGGGGCTCGCTTTGCCACGCCGGGCGTAAAGATCGGACTTTTCTGCACAACGCCTATGGTTCCTCTGGTAAGGGTGGTGGGCAGGCGTCGGGCCATGGAGATGCTACTTACGGGTCGCTTCATAAGCGCCGAAGAAGCCCTGGAATGGGGGCTCGTAAACAGGGTGGTGGCCCCTGAAAACCTTGAAGAAGAAACCCTGAAGCTGGCTCACGAGATCGCCCAGTACAGCAGGGCCACAATTGCACTGGGAAAGAAGGCCTTCTACGATCAGATAGACCTTCCGGAGTATTCAGCTTACGGGTATGCCCGGGAGATAATTTCTCTAAACGGAACCTTTGATGACGCCGCAGAAGGGATCAGTGCATTTCTGGAAAAGCGTAAACCCCTGTGGAAGGATAGCTGACCGGTATTACAACAAACCTTCAATGTAGCCGACTGAAGGAAGGAAACCCCGGTGGAATTCCCTGGAGGCGATCTCTTCACCCTCGAAAACGGGGCCGCTTTAGTAACCCTTACGGCAATGGAGCTGGTTCTTGGTATCGACAACATCGTCGTCCTGGCCATCGTCACCGGGAAACTTCCGCCGGAAAGCCAGAAAAAGGCTCGTTTGATCGGACTTTCCGGAGCTCTGGTCCTCCGTATCGCCCTGCTTTCGGCAATAACGGCCATAATGAAGCTTACGACGCCCCTGATAACCCTTCTGAATCATTCTTTCTCGGGCCGGGACATAATCCTGCTTCTGGGAGGTTTCTTTCTCATCGGCAAGGGAACTTACGAAATCCACGAAAGGATTGAAAGACCCGGAGGTGTTCCTTCCGCCGGACCCGGAGCAAAGGCTTCTTTTGCCGGAGCCATAGTCCAGATCATGTTACTGGACATGGTATTCTCTCTGGATTCCATAGTGACCGCCGTTGGGATGGCCAGAAACATAGTTGTGATGATTACGGCCATTCTTCTCGCCGTAGCCGGCATGATGATTTTTGCCGGAGCCGTAAGCGCTTTCATCGACAGACACCCCACGATCAAAATACTTGCCCTGAGTTTCTTAATTCTAATCGGCGTACTTCTGGTTGCGGAAGGCTTCGGGAAGGAGATCGAACGGGGCTATGTGTACTTTGCCATGGTATTTTCACTCTTTGTAGAGATGATAAACATGAAAATTCGAAAACAAGAACCCGGGGGAGGCATAACATGAGTAAGACTTCAGAGATCCAGGATTTTTTGATGCAGCTTCTTCGTCTGAAGACCTTTCCGGTTGCGGCAAGGCTCTGCAGGGACGATTCGGAAATGCCGGAAAAAGTAAGATTCCCTTCGGCTTTTCTGAAGAAAAAAGTCACGGTCTGCCAGGCCGTAACGATGGCCCGCAACTATGGATGGACTGTGGGCATGAGAGAAGAGGATTTTCAGTGCGTTCCTGCGGCAATAGGGTTTGGCTTCTCAGGGACCGATAATCCGGGAGAAGCCATGGTCGAGCTTTTCTGTAAGGTGGATTTTTCACAAAACGCCGAATCGGGATTGTCGGAAGTGGAATCGATGGCCCTGGCATCGAAGGGAGAATTCAGGAGCCTGCTTTTTTCGCCTCTGGCCAGAGCATCCTTCGAACCTCAGGTATTGATTATCTACGGAAATGCCGCCCAGATGATGAGAATAGCCCAGGCCTGGTCATACTCAACAGGACGCCGCGTATCCGGAAATTTCGGCGGTAAGGTTGAGTGCGTTGAATACCTGGTAAAACCCTTAAAAAACGGAGACGCCACAATTGTTATCCCCGGGAACGGAGAGCGCATATTTGCCGGGACTCAGGATGACGAACTGGTATTCGCCGTTCCCTGGGAGCAGGTCGAAAATCTGGTGAAGGGTCTCGAAAGGGCCGGAAAGGCAATCGGTGCAAGGTATCCGATAACGCCCTATGTGAACTACGAACCCCAATTCCCGCCGGTTTATTCGGAAATGGGAAAGCGCTTCGGTGCCGTTTTTAAAGAATAGCCCGGAAATTAACAATTCGCCCGAGTCTAACATGTTTTGATTCTGGTGAACCTTTGTGCTAAAAGTCTCGTGTATTTTGTCAAAGTCCTGCGAGCTTCACAAACCCGTTAAAAGGAGGGGATCTGATGACGAGGGCCGTTATAGCGACTGCCGTCAGAACGCCTGTGGGGAGTTTCGGAAAAACGCTTGCATCGGTATCGGCCGTGGATCTGGGAGTGGTTGCTCTTAAAGAAGCACTGCGGCGCATCAACCTGACGCCGGAGATGGTTGATGAAGTGATACTGGGAAACGTTTTGCAGGCCGGACAGGGGCAGAATCCGGCACGTCAGGTTGCCGTAAAGTCGGGGATACCCTACGAAGTGCCGGCCTTTACGGTTAACAAGGTGTGCGCTTCGGGGTTGAAGTCAGTGATACTGGCTGCCCAGGCCATCATGGTTGGTGAGGCGGAAATAGTGGTCGCCGGGGGAATTGAAAACATGAGCCAGGCTCCCTATGCCGTCCCCAAGGCCAGATGGGGTCATCGAATGGGAGACGGAAGTCTTGTGGATCTGATGATCTTCGACGGGCTCTGGGATATTTTTAACGGATACCACATGGGGATCACGGCCGAAAACGTTGCCGAGCGATTCGGGATTTCAAGAGAGGAACAGGATCGGTTTGCCCTCAGAAGCCAGCAGAAGGCAGAAGCCGCGATAAAAGAGGGCAAATTCAGGGAAGAAATCGTCCCCGTTACGGTACCTCAGCGCAAGGGGGATCCGATAATTTTCGACACCGACGAACATCCCCGATTTGGAACAACCCTTGAAGCGCTTTCCAAGCTCCCGCCGGCCTTTAAGAAGGAGGGAACGGTCACGGCGGGAAACGCCTCGGGAATAAACGACGGAGCCGCCGTAGTTATCGTAATGTCGGAAAAGAAGGCATCGGAGCTGGGTATCGAACCCATGGCACGGATCGTATCCTATGCTTCTGCCGGTGTTGATCCCGCGATCATGGGTACCGGGCCTATACCGGCCAGCCGCAAGGCTCTCGAGAAGGCCGGATGGAGCGTTGATGATCTCGATCTAATAGAAGCCAACGAAGCCTTTGCCGCTCAGGCCATTGCGGTGAATCGCGAAATGGGCTGGGACGTTGAGAAGGTCAACGTAAACGGGGGTGCTATAGCCCTGGGACACCCCATAGGGGCATCGGGTGCAAGGATATTGACCACGTTGCTCTACGAAATGAAAAGGAGAAGTGCCCGAAGAGGGCTTGCCACGCTGTGCATTGGAGGCGGCCAGGGTTGTGCCTTAACCGTTGAGCGATAGGAGGGAGGAGATGGCGTACGAAAACATCATCTTTGAGGTGAAGGACCCGGGCGTCGGATTGCTTACGATAAACCGGCCAAAGGCGTTAAACGCCCTTAATCCCGGGACTCTGGACGAAATTAACGACGTGATCGACACTGTAGAGCGAGAGGGAAACGTTCGGGTTCTGGTAATTACGGGAGCCGGTGAAAAGGCTTTCGTTGCCGGAGCGGACATCACGGAATTTCCCAAGATGAACGCTCTTGAAGCCTATCTGTTTGCCCTGAAGGGCCAGAAGCTTTTCTTCCGCCTGGAGCAGCTCCCCGTACCGGTAATTGCCTGTGTTAACGGGTTTTGTCTCGGGGGCGGCTGTGAACTGGCCATGAGCTGTGACTTCATCTTTGCATCGGAGAAGGCAAAGTTCGGCCAGCCGGAGATCAACCTCGGAATAATCCCGGGATTTGGTGGTACTCAGAGGCTCGCAAGGCTCGTGGGGCGTGCAAAGGCCAAAGAGTTATGCATGACCGGTGAAATGATAAGTGCCGAGGAAGCCAGAGCGATAGGTCTTGTGGCCAGGGTTTTCCCCGCAGATCAACTCCTGGAAGAAACCTTAAAGGTTGCGACGGCCCTCGCCCAGAAGAGCCAGATAGCCCTCAGGTCAATCAAGAAAGTGATAGATGAGGGAGTGGGTGTTGATCTGAGAAGTGGCTGTGAGCTCGAAGCAAACGCCTTCGGACTGGTCTTCACCAGTGAAGACGCCCGTGAAGGTGTTAATGCCTTTCTGGAGAAGCGAAAAGCTCAGTTCAAGGGTGGGTTCACCGCCTAGGTGCTTGAGGGGGCTTTATGCCCCCTGAAAGGTAATGCCGAATGCAACCAGCCCGTGGTTATTTCTTATGCCTTTCCTGCCAGGCGGCGTTCACGACGCTGTAGCCTTTTTATGGCCTTTTTGCGCTTAATGCGGCGTCGCTCACCTTTTGATAAGTAGTAATTGTGCCGTCTCAACACAGGTTGGACGTTCTTTTGAAAATCTTTGCGGAGTTTACGAATCTTTTTTTCAAAAGGTTCTTTGACTTCGGCTTCCGCCATTAACTTTTCACCTACCTTTCGTAAAATATGCGTCCAACAACACGAGCTGGTTGCATTACCGGCATATTATAACGGGCAAGGGCATATCACAGATGTCTCAGAGCTGACAAGAAAAATGTGCCTTCTGAGAAGACTTTCGACAAACAAGGATATTTGTTAAAAACGCCGGCAGAGAAATAAATTTTTCGATAATCTCATCAACCAAGTTGACTAATAGGAATGATCGAGCTAAAAGTGAGGCATAGTTTAAGGCGATGCAGTCGGGGCGTGGCGCAGTCTGGTGAGCGCACTAGCATGGGGAGCTAGGGGTCGGCGGTTCAAATCCGCCCGTCCCGACCATTGTTCTGCTTTAAAAGGGGCTGGTTTCCTGCATTTGTGTGCACCTCAAGACGTGGAGGGTACTGTCGTGAAGTCACTGGTATATAAGTCGGTCACGATAGCCATGGTGGTGGCCTTTGCGGCTCTGTGTCAGAGTTGCGGTCACTCGACGGTTGAGCTCGTTTCGCCGGTGGTTCCCGAAACCGATATAGGCAATCAGCAGAAGGTGGTAATCCTTCCCTTTGCCGATTACACAACCTCCGGTACTCCTTACGATTACTGGTGGCGTAACGTTATGATCATGGAAGCACTTCAGGATGAGCTCAAAAGATACGGCTACCATCCGGTAATGGAAGAAGACGTTATTGCTTATCTCCTGGAAAGAGGGATAATTCGTGAAAAAGAAATCAACCTGGGGGAAGGGCCGGAAATCCAAACCCTTCGCGAAGAGATTGCGGCCGAGTGGAGTGATACGATCAAGGCAGAGATTGCGAGGGCTTTATATCACAACTTGAGTTTGCAGAAGAGCGAGGAGAAGTACTGGGACGAGCAAAGGCTCATTGCTTTAGACCATTCGACGGTTAAGGAGATAGGCGCGCGCTTTGGTGCAAAGTACATTATCCGGGGCCGCATTATAGAGATCGACACGGGTCGAGATGACAGCTTCAATCCCGTTCAGACGGGGCTTCTGCCCTTTTTCTTTAAAGTGGGATCCAGAACGGTTTTCGGCATAGCAGAATCGGATACCTACGAGATGATAGATAAAATGGCCATTGGAGGCTTGATTGGAGCTCTGGCCGGACCTTCGGACTTCCCCATCGAAGGAGACGAGGAAATAGAAGGCCATCCGAGATTCGGAGGAGCCATTGTTGAGTCCAATGCCTGGAGCGGTTTCAATGCGGCCATCTGGGGAGCTGCCGGAGCAGGGGCCGCCTATCTTGCTCACAAAGGCGGTAGGGTGGACAAGGCGGTCGTACACCTCAGGATCGTTGTCCAGGATGCCGAAACGGGTGAAATAGTCTGGGCTAATCGTGCCGAGGTCAAAACCACTCCAAAGTCCGTTTACGGTGAGCACGATGCCAGGGTGTTGATGGCCCGGGCAATAGAAGATGCTGCCGCAACGCTGATGCAGAGCTTTGTCCTGTCTCAGCTTGAAGGAAAGTACGTGACCTACGACCGCTACGGTACCATCTCGGTACTGCCAAAATCTGCCGTAAAAAAGAACTGAGCGGTGTGGGTGGAAAAAAGACGGGAAAGCTACAGGAGCGTTAAGCGGAAACTGCATCAGCTTCTGAAAGAGGTTCCTTTTAAAGAAGAGAAGTTACTGGAGCAATTCGAGAACCCGGGGGTTTTAATAAGCCCCCTGTTTTCTTTTTTTTGTTCTTCCGATCTTCTGGTCAGATGGCACGCCGTAACCGCACTGGGGGTTGTGGTTTCCGCAATTGCAAAAAGTCAGGCCGAACAGGCCCGGACGGTCGTAAGGCGTCTCATGTGGCAGCTTAACGATGAGTCCGGCGGGATTGGCTGGGGATGTGCCGAAGCGATGGGAGAAATCCTTGCCCGGTGTGACTGGCTCGCCGAAGAATATCACCGGATATTGATTTCTTACATTGATCCCGAAGGGAACCTTCTGGAACATGAACCGCTTCTCGAAGGTGCAATGTGGGGAACGGCAAGGCTTTGCAGTGTTCGGCCGGAATTGTGCAAAAGGGCAATTGATATTTCCGTCGCCTACGTTCAGAAGGACCGACCGTACATCAGGGTCTGTGCCGGGCTGATGCTGTGCTTTTCCGGAGAAAGCAAACTCGTTGAGATGGCCGTTGAAGAAACGAAAAGAGACGACCGGATTATCGATTTCTACTGGCAGGGCGCAATACACAGATGCAGAGTATCGGAATGCTTGAAGTCAGTGGGTTGTCAAAAGATGACGAGCACTTCATGAGGCTTGCTCTGGCTTATGCCAGAAAGGCTGCCGAGAGGGGAGAAGTCCCCGTGGGGGCCGTTATAATCGACGGCGAAGGGAGGCTCGTTGCGGCAGATCATAACCGTCCGATAGAGCTTTGCGATCCTTCCGCTCATGCCGAAATACTGGTCATACGCAAGGCGGCGCAACGACTGGGAAACTATCGGCTGGAGGGATGCATTCTGTACACAACCCTTGAACCCTGCGTCATGTGCTTCGGTGCGATGATTCATGCCAGGATCAAATGCCTGGTCTACGGAGCACCGGATCCAAGAGCCGGGGCCTTTCATGTCGGCCTTGACTTGACAACACGGGGGTTTTTTAATCATTATATGGAGGTTCGTGAAGGAGTTCTCGGCACAGAAGCGGCGGAAATTCTGCGAGGCTTTTTTCTGGAACGCCGTAGAGCTCGATAGAGGGCGGAGAGGTACCGAAGTGGTCGTAACGGGGTCGACTCGAAATCGACTTGTCCGGTGATGAGCCGGGCACGTGGGTTCGAATCCCACCCTCTCCGCCACATGTCTGCATAGGACGCATTGCGGAGAGATGCCCGAGTGGACGAAGGGGCACGACTGGAAATCGTGTGTACGCCCACAAGGCGTACCGAGGGTTCGAATCCCTCTCTCTCCGCCATTTTTTATTTTTTCAGGAGAGGCAAACCGATTGTATGTCCTACATCGTACTCGCCCGCAGGTGGAGACCTCAGAGCTTTAAAGAGGTTGTAGGTCAATCCCACGTAACGAGGATTCTTCAAAATGCCTTATCGACCGGACGGATAGCTCATGCATACATATTTGCGGGTCCCCGGGGAGTGGGAAAGACTTCCGTTGCAAGGATTCTCGCCAAGGCCCTTAACTGCACCGAAAGAAACGGATCAGAACCCTGCAATAGCTGTCCTTCCTGTCGGTCCATAACGGCAGGGAAATCGCCGGACGTGATCGAAATAGACGGTGCATCCAATCGGGGTATAGACAGCATAAGATCACTGCAGGAGACGGTGGCCTACAGGCCCATCACCGGAAAATATAAGGTCTACATAATCGACGAAGTACACATGCTAACCCCCGAAGCCTTCAATGCCCTCCTCAAAACCCTTGAAGAACCACCGTCTCACGTTCGATTTATCTTTGCCACGACGGAACCGCACAGGATACCTTCCACCGTCGTAAGCCGTTGTCAGCGATTTGATTTCAGGCGAATCCCTGTGAGAGATATAACGGAGCATCTGAGCTCTATATGCCGCACCGAAGGCTACGATGTCGCCTCTGACGTCATAGAAGCGATAGCCGGTGAGGCGGACGGTAGCATGCGTGATGCCGAAACCCTGCTGGAGCAGGTGGTCTCATTTCAGGACGAAAACCTCAGACCCGAAGAGATCCTCAACCTTCTGGGTATCGTCGATCGATCCACACTTATCCGGGCAATGGATGCCGTTATTTCGGCAAACTTTGAGGAGTGCATTGCCGTCGCTTCGGACGTTTACGAAAGAGGGCTGGACTGCGCAAAATTCTGTCAGCGCCTCGTCGATCTGTGCCACCATCTGGCCTGTTTCATAATTGCAGGCAGAAGTGGAAGGGTAACATCAGACGAGATGACCCCGATTTTGCAAAAGTGGACAGACAGGACATCTCTTCAAACCGTCCAGATTTATTACGAACTCCTGATTCGGGCCATGGACCAGATACGCCGATCGTCTCAACCTCATCTGGTGCTGGAGGCGGCTCTCCTCAGACTCGCCCAGGTACCTCACTTCGTTATGCTTCCCGAAATCATAAAAAATCTGGAAACACGCCGCCCCGGAGCTGAAAAGCCTCAGCCCGGCGCTTTTCGGGAAAAACACCCTGCCCTAGCGGAATCGGCGGAATCAGAATCAAAAAAGGTTCTGGACATCCGGCCCGAGTCTCCCTCCGGGAACCCCGAAAAAGACTGGCACAAGTTCGTTTCATGGGCGGCAAAGCAGGACCCTTTACTGGAAACCCAGCTAAAGGGAAGCTACGTTGACACATCAAAGGAAACGATATGGACAATCCATGTGCTTTCTGCCTACGCAGAGGTTTTGAAACGCAAAGAAAACAACATACTGGAGCTGTTAAGTCGTTTCTTTTCAAGCCCTCCGGAGAAAATCCTTCTGGAAGCCCATGACGGCAACAATCGGGCGGACAACGGTAAAGGGTCCTTTAACGATAAAAAGGAAATAGAAAGAAGAGCTCTAAACCATCCAGCCGTCAAAGAGGTTCTGGAAATATTCGGAGGCCGCATAGTAGCGGTAAGGCCACTGAAGAAGCCGGCTCAAAGGCCCGGTATGATGAACCATGACGATGAGGAAAAAGGTGATTCCCTTATAACGGGAGGTGTGGATGAAGATCTTTAATTCTCTGGGCAACCTGAAACAGCTTCAGGAAAAGGTCGAACAACTTCAACAGGAACTGGAGCTCAAGACGGTGGAAGCTTCGGCCGGTGGAGGTATGGTAACGGTTGTTGCTAACGGAAAGCAGGAAATCGTTGAGATAAGAATTGATCCTCAGGTGGTAAACCCCGATGATGTGGAAATGTTACAGGATCTTATCGTTGCGGCGGTAAACGAAGCCATAAAGCGATCCCAGGAGCTAATGGCTCAGGAAATGGCAAAACTGGCAGGAGGCCTTAACATCCCGGGATTAAAAATACCCGGACTGTTCTAAAATAATTCGGAGTAACCGGTATGAAAGCCTTCCCATCCTCGGTAAGAACGGTCATCCGCCTGCTCGGCTCTCTTCCCGGACTGGGAGAAAAGAGTGCAACCCGCATAGCCATGTATCTCATCCAGAAGCCCGAAAAAGAGGTCCTCGCCCTGGCCGAAGCCATCATAAAGATGAAAAAAAGTGTGACCCTCTGCAAAGAATGCTTTCATCTGGCCGACGACGATCTCTGTGCCATATGCCAGGATCCAAAAAGAAGGAGTGATCAGATTTGCGTGGTGGAAACCACAACGGATGTGATTGCCATCGAGCAATCAGGGATTTATGGCGGACGATACCACGTGCTCGGAGGAGTTATAAACCCTCTTGAAAACGTCGGACCGGAACGACTTAACATAGAACCCCTTCTAAAGAGAATCGAGCGCGGAGGTGTTGAAGAAATCATCATTGCCACCAATCCCACATCTCAGGGTGAAGCCACGGCCCGTTATCTTTACGATCTTCTGAAAGATCGGGGTATAAAACTGACCCGTATAGGCGTCGGCATACCGGCAGGCGGGGACATTAAATACGCCGATCCGCTGACCCTTAAACAGGCAATAGAAAGCCGAAGAGTTTTTCAGTAAGGAGTTAAAAAGTGAAACCGGCCCTTATTATTGTGGACATGCTGAAGGACACCTTCAGGAGGCATCCCGAATCACCCATTGTGCTGGAGTGCAAAAAGTTCATTCCCTTTCTAAACGACTTTATCGACCTTTTTCACGCAAAAAATTATCCTGTCGTGTTTGCCTGTGATAGTTTTCTACCGGAGGATTTCATATTCAGAGCAGGGTTAAAACCTCACAGTTTGAGAGGCACGGAGGGATCTGAACCCATTGACGAGCTTCACAGATCTCCATCAGACCACATCGTTCAGAAACGCCGCTTCAGTGCCTTTTTCAAGACGGATCTGGATCAGACCCTGAGAACCCTTGGGGTGGATAGGATCTTCGTTTCAGGGATTGCAACGAACATTTGCGTTCTCACCACCGCTCTGGATGCGGTGAGTAATGATTTTTCGGCGGTGATTATGGAACAGTGCTGTGCCGCCCACAACCCGGAAGCACACCTTGCGGTAATAAAGGCTTACAAAAAAACTCCCCTCCATCCACTTTTACAGGTACTCAACAATAAAGAATGTCTTGAACTACTCAAAGCACAGTGATCCGGAGGGCAAAAGTGTCCTGCTCGATTCGAATTGCCCGATTAAACGACGAAGAAGTAAGGGTAATCCGTGAGCTGGAGAAAAACCTCGGTGACAGATTCTGTCTTCTCGCCGTTGAGAAGCTGAAAGCTCTTTACGTTCTGGAAGCGAAACTGGGGCCAAACCGGTGGGAACGTGTGGATAGGGTTTATCCGGAGATCGAGGGCCTTAAGGCGTTTTACTGTTCGGAAGAAGACGCCCGACTTGCAAAATCCGCCCTCAAATCACTGCTTACCGGCAAAATGAAACACTCGTTGACGAAAAGACCCATTCGCATCAGAAAAATCCAGGACTATGAGTAGGGCAACAGGTTGCCCTGCCCTACGATTTTCGCTAAAACTTCACTGCGGTAGATAATACCAAAGGGTTGAAAGGAACAAGAGCATGTATGCAAAGATGCTGGTTTTGAGATTCCCTTCCGAAATTGTGGACAAACCCATAATCACTAACCTCGTCAGGAATTACAACCTGACGTTCAATATTCTAAAGGCTCAAATTTTCCCCCGACGAGAAGGCCTTCTGGTTCTGGAACTCCGGGGCAACAAAAGTGATTACGATAGAGGCATCGAGTACTTAAAGCGGATAGGGGTACAGGTCGAATCGATCGGTCAGAGCATAAGACGCGATGAGGAGCTCTGCCTTCAGTGTGGTGCCTGTACGGCCGTTTGCCCGACGGGAGCGCTCCACATAAAGCGGCCCGAGATGGAGGTTCTGTTCGATCCCGAACGGTGCAGTGCCTGTGAATGGTGCGTGAAGGCCTGCCCTGCTCACGCCATGAGGGTCACCTTCGACCGCAATATGGAAGAGGAAGTACTTCAGGAGGAGCTGGCGTAGGCGTTGAGAGTGGGAATTGCTCTGAGCGGAGGAGTGGACAGCCTCTATGCCGCATATTGCCTTATAGAGGAAGGGCACGAAGTAGTAGGGCTTCACATGAGGATCCGGAAGGACGGTGAAGACCGTGAGGAGGAAGAGCATCTGGCTTCCAGAGCTCGCTTAATAGGAATTAACGAGGTCTATACCGTCGATCTTCAATCAGAATTTCACGATCGGATTGTAAGGCCCTTCGTAGAAGCATACTTAAAAGGGATAACCCCAAATCCCTGTGTTCACTGCAATCCGCTTATAAAATTCGGCCTCTTTGCAGAAATCGGATTTAACCTTTACGGTATTGAGCGGTTTGCCACGGGTCATTATGCCCGGATAGTGCCATCCCCGTACCGTAATGGCCGTTTTGCCGTGGCCCGGGGCAGGGATACAAAAAAGGACCAGTCTTACTTTCTATTTGCCCTTTCTCAGCTTCAACTGGTCAGAACTATTTTTCCTCTGGGCAGGGCAACAAAATCGGAAGCAAAGAAGTGGGCTAAAGAATACGGCTTCCCGGACCTTGCCGGGAAGGAAAGCCAGGAGATATGTTTTCTGGGTAACAGGTCCTATGTGGATTACATAGAAAGTATCGGTCTTGAGAAAGGCAACGAGGGTGGCCCCATAAAGGACCTTGAAGGAAATGTGTTGGGCTATCACAGGGGAATCCATCGTTTCACCATAGGTCAGAGAAGGGGAATCGGTATCCCCTCTACGGAGCCCTATTATGTCGTGCGTCTGGACGGGGCAACAGGAACCGTTTACGTGGGACGCAGGAAGGACGTTTATCGCAGAGACTGCACGGTGGGTCGGGTCGTCTGGGGGGCTCTTGAGGAACCTTCGGAGGCCTTCAAGGCTTTCGTTAAGATTCGGCAGCAGCACATCCCCGCCGAAGGAAACATCATTCCCTGCGGACAGGGAACGGTCAGGATAACATTTCGTGAGCCCCAGCCTGCAATAACTCCCGGGCAGGCCGCGGTATTTTACGACGCCGACGGGGTAATACTGGGAGGCGGTATAATTCAGGGCGGAGAAGAAGATCAATGAGCAAGAAACACACCACAAACCCTTCGGAATGGAGCCTGGACCAGCTTCTTGAAGCCTGGAAAGAGCAGATGAAAAACATCGTGGCCGACCTTGAGTCGCTGCTACCGGTCAGAAGGTTGCAACTACAGGTGGAATCACACCCCGAAGCCTTACAGATCTTCAGAAACTGGGAAAGCGCGGCACCATCCGAGAAGGTTCAATTCTGGAAAGAACTCATCGAAATAACCCGGAAGGAGTCTCTTAATCCCCTGCCCGCCTGTGTTCAGTGCGGTGAATGCTGCCGCGGGGGAAGCCCTTCGCTTTACCTGGAAGACCTTGAACTTCTGAGATCCGAAAAGATCCCCATGGATCGGCTCGTGACCCTTAGAAGAGGCGAACCGGTAAGAGATCCACGACGGGGCAAGGCTCACTTCCTGATAGACGAGCGAATAAAGATCAAGGAGAAACCCGGAAGCAATGAGTGCGTTTTCTTCGATCCCGTTTCCTGCCTTTGCGGAATATACGAAAATCGCCCGCTTCAATGCCGTGCTCAGGCCTGCTGGGATCCTTCATACTTCAACGAATTGAGCGAGCAGCCCTATTTGACGAGAAGAGATGTCCTTGGGGATGTCGAGCTTCTTATGGACCTATTGCAGGAACACGATAGAAAATGTAGCTTCGAGAGGTTACACGCTCTGTTTCAGAGGCTTTCACGGGGTGAAGAGGTGGCCGCGGAAATTATCGACCTCGTGTCTTACGAATCTCATTTCAGAAACTTTGTGGCCAGCCAACTGAACATCCCCGAAGGGGTTCTGGACTTCGTCTTCGGGCGAAGCCTTGAGTCCCTGCTGCCCTTGTTCGGGTGCAGGCTCAGAATCGAAAACAACGTGAAGTATCTGGAAGTTCTTAACGAAGGGGGCGAGTAAGTGGGGGGATTTTTACCGCCTTTTACCCCGGATCCGGTGTTAGAAAGACCACATCAGGAATGGTCTTGTGTTTTTAGAAAATAATCATCGCTTCTGCCAATAGTTCAAGAGGATGAAGCACAGGGTACGGAAGGCTATTTTGGAACTGGAGGCGGCAACTGAGGCAATCCGTAATTATACCGGCGGGATTGAGTTTCTTTATTTTTTCCATTAGCGGCAGTCCCAGCTTTAAGGACAGGCCGTTGAAATCCTTTTTAAATCCCAGGCTACCGCCCATACCGCAACAATCGGTGGTACTCCCCACAGGCTCCACAGAGAATCCCGGAATTTTCGATAGGATTTCGTAGTAGGGCTTACCCATCCCCTGTTCTCTCTGATGGCAGGGTGCAAAGTAAACCCACCTGCCTGCCGGGGGCTTAAGAGATCCAGAAAGAATGGCGTCCTTAAACCGAACCAGATATTCTCCCACGTCCTTTACAAGAGCAGAAATCCTCAAACGGGCTTCGACGTCCAGAGTCTGAAAAAAATCATCGGAGAAGTAATAAGGAGCGTAGGCCCGTCTGTTGCCGGTAGACGAAGCACCCCGCAGAGGGAGTGACAGTACCTCCGAAAAAGATCTCCTCACTACCGCATCATCGTCGTCGCAATCGACGCTGAAACAGGCATTTTCTTTAAGGATGGCCTTGAAAAAGTATCCACAGGTTGGACAAGAACAGACTATTTCGTAACCCTTATCGGCAAGCGTCAACAGCGCCTGTATATTCCGATTAACTCGATCCATCATTCTTTTTTTGTCGCCCTCAACGGCCAGAGGCATGCCACAACAGTTCTGGTCCGGTATGTGTACAAACACTCCGAGACTTTCGAGCACTTTCACGGCGGCTCTGGCAACTTCGGGGAAAATGTAAGCCGCCGTGCATCCCACGAAATAGGCTACTCTGGGCCCGGTTTCCGAATGTTCTTTTAGCCCTTTTTTCCTGGCCCAGGAGAAGAAATCCTCCACGGCCGGAGAAGGAATTCGTCTTTCCGAACAGATACCCAGCATCTCAAGGGCACCGTTACACAAGGGTGCTTTCAGAAGTAGGGACAGCAAGAGGCGTCCGGCACTCCCCAGTTTTTGCAGGACCTGAAGATCGGAAAGAAGTCGAGATGCAGGATTCAAACCTACTTCACGAGCCTTCTCGGCTTTGGCCCAGAGGATATTTGTCCTGACATCCGGGCAAGGACAGAGCCCACAAAGCGTACAGCAATCAACGAGGTTCAGAAACTCTTTATCTTCAGGAAAATCGCCCGTTTGCAGGTACCTGTCGTAGAGTTCGTAAAGTCTGGGGAAAAGCAAACAGCTATCCTCCATGAGGAATCTGCAAACATCGCAATCGGTGCATCCGTCGAATATTTTCCTAACATACTGTACGGCTTCAAAGCGTCTTCCGGCCATCTCGAAAATCCTTTCACGCCCAAAAGTCCCGGAATTATCAACTGTAAACTGACTCCCATCGGCTGTGTGGCAAACCGAAAAAGATCAGTCCAGATGGGATTTAAGAGCTTTCCGTTCTTCCAGTTCCAGCCGTTTCAGGAAGTTTTTTATGAGTCTAAGGGCTTCCTGGTTACCAGAACTGCACATTAGCGTATTGTGCAGTCGTCCCTGCACCAGGTACAGGAACTGATCTTCTCACCACCCTCTTCCAGTCCCCTGAAACTAAAACTGTCTTCAGGGGAGAAAAGTCCCTTACGAAGGACTTTCCAAGAATAGGGAAGGTGAGGACTGCCCTGAGAACTTTCCAGCTTTTTTGTCTCTTATCTAATAGACCCCTCACAGGCTTGTTCCCTCCAGAGGCCTGCTGTCGGGTAGCTGGATTACTCTCAGGACTTTGTATATCTTTAAGCTGTTTGTTTGCCATTTTTATCTCTATGTTAATAGTCCTAAGTTCAGTTTTTATGGCGTTCTTTTTCCAGTTGTTGTTTTCTTTTTCCAGCCTTTCTTTTAATTCCCTTTTCTTTTCTTTCAGCATATACAGAGAATATTCAAGAATTTCTTTTTTGCTTAGAAGCTTCAGGTAATTCTCAGGAATTTCTTCTTTAAACCCCATTCCTCTTCTGCCTATAACAAAAGCCCCGGCAACGTCTTTATCTATGCCATACTGAGGACTGTACTTAAGCTGGCCTATTACCGAGGTAAAAGCTGGATTGACCTTAACAACTTCTATTCCTTCTCTCCTTGCCAGAATTTCTATTTTTTGAAGCAACCCCTTGTAGATAAACTGCTGAAGTCTTCTTCTCAGCTTTCTCCTTCCATCTCCTTTTTTACCTTTAGGCAGCTTTTTGAGGTTCTCTATAGCTATTGCTCTTTTTCTCTCCCTGGCAAGATTTACTATTTGATGAGCAACCTGCCACGAAAGGAGTTCTCTTGTTTCTTTGCTTTTGCCTATAAAGTTACTCAGGTTTATTTTTCCATAGGCCCTGAGGTTACCGTCTCTTTTTACTTCTGCATAGGCTATGTGAAATGGACTGGCATTTACGTCTATACCAATAATCCCGCTTTCCTTCGTTATTGAGACTTCGGGAAGCTCTTCATTAAAGCTGACAAAGGCATAAATTTTACCGCTTCTTTTTTTGAGCTCCACTGAATAGGGAATATATTTTTTTGTGGATTCCCCTATGGCCAGACTTTCAACAAAATTAACCCATTTATCCTTTTGTGCCCTTCCTTTTTGTACATTTCGATGAACTTTTGTATATACATACCTGCCTTTACCGGTGTTAATCCTGAGATAGAGAGTTTTTTCTAAAAACACAAATCTGATATTCAGATTACCTTTCTTTGTTTTATCTCCTCTTGAGTAAACCGTCCCCTGCCTTTTTTCTTTCCACTCTTTTATGAGCTCTTTTCTTCTTTTTCCGGTAATATGTCTTTTCTTCAGCTTCTCAAAAAGATGCCTGGTCCCAAATATAAGTTTTTTCGGATTTTGTTTTCTCTCTATGCAGGCATTTAATGTCTCCCTTGCCTTCAGTATTGCGTCATCGCAATACCTTGAATTAAGAGGAAACACGCTTTGCAAATGTTTTTTTAAATCTTTCCTATTCCACCCTTCAAGTAGCCTGTTGTAGGCATATCTTATACATGCAGAAAAATTCCGCATAAGGTTTAGAGCCTTTTGCTTATCTTTCTTTGTTTCAAATTCTAATAAACACTGAACTGTAATCACTTCTTTTTTTCCCCACGAGAACCATAAACCCGTGCAGCAAATGAATTTACTATTGCTATTAAATCCTCTGCTAACTCCTTCATACGGTCTTCTTCATGTTCCTTACCATTAATTGTTATCAGCTCCACTCCATGGCTTTCGAAAAAGGTTTTAAGATACTCGAAACCGAAACGAGCTAACCGGTCCGGATACTCAATAACCACTTTTTCCACAGTACCTTTTTTGACCCGGTTAAGAAGTTTCTTGAGTCCACGCCGCTTTTCATTAACTCCACTCGCTATCTCCGATATTACTTCGTAGTTCCATTCTTTTTCATCAGCATACTTCTTCAACCTTTCTATTTGACTTTCAAGATATTCCTTCTGCTTTCGTGTAGAAACCCTGGCATAAAGCACTACTTTTAATGTCTTGTTTTCAACTTCTTCCTCAAACATTCCCGGCAATCGCTTATCTACGCCTCCCACCAGGTGTTCTGACCGGATGTAATAGTCCCCGCTTTTCCCGGAGCAAAAGAGTATTGCGATGTATTCCATATAGTCTCTTTATATTTTGTGCACTTAATAACACCTGACTCATTTCTGATACTAATATGCACTATTATATGCTAAAAGTCAACTGTTGTAACCTCCTTGTCGTCATCAATTACCACAGCCTTCATGGTCATGTATTCCTCCGGAGTGATATTCAATACCGGCATAAGTCCTCCTAGTTTTCTGTAATATTTCAACTTTTCAAAAGGTCTGAATACTCAATTACCGCCGGACAATCCGGGAATATAAGCGCATCTTTTCCACGGATCTCTTTCCCTGAAACCCGAGAGCCTCACGACAGGTCTCAGCCCAAAGCCTTACACTGCAATTGCTTTGAAGTAACAGGAGCTATCCGAAAATTCCCTTTTTATTATATACTCTTACTTTTCCAGCTCAACAGCATCCAGAGGCCCACAAGAATGAAAAGAAGTCCTGACACAAGTTGAAGAGTCCGGGGGGAAACCCATTTCTGGACGACCTCTGCCGCCACAACCCCCAGTGCGGAAGTGCACACAAGGGCAAGGGAGGCCGCAAGAAAGACAGCCAATCTTGAACCCGTTCCGGCAGCAAAGCTAAAGGTGGCAAGCTGGGTCTTGTCCCCAAGTTCGGCAATAAAGATTGCGAAAAAAGTCGTGAAGAAAACTTTCCAGTCCATTGCTCACTCCAGATCATGCTGATGAAAAATCTTTCCGGGGTTGAGAATATTCTTCGGGTCGAAAAGACGCTTTAACCCTCGTTGCAACTCCAGGCTTCTTTTCGATACCTCAAGGTCGATGTAATTTTTCTTCACGTACCCGATACCATGCTCACCCGATATGCTTCCGCCAAATTCAACCACCCTCCTAAGAATGTGCCTTATTCCCTCCTCCAGGCGAGTTTTTTCCAGAGAAGCCGAAGCCGTGATGTTCAAGTGAATGTTACCGTCTCCCGCATGTCCGAAGGTGTAAATGGTGAGGTCGTATTCTCTTTCGAAAAAGGGCAGTTCCTTCACGAAAGCGGCAATGGAAGCCAGAGGAACAACGACGTCTTCGGGGATATAGAGTTCATGAGATCGCTCTATGGTTAGCGAGATCATACGCCGTATTTCCCACAGGCTGGATCTCTTGGCCGAATCCGTCGCCAGAATAATTTCGTTTACACCGTGCTTTTCAAAGATATTTGCAAGTCTTTCAAGCAACCCATGGCGAAGTTCGGGCGGGTCGTCTATTTCAACAAGTAATGCCACAGCATTCTCTTCAAACCTGAAAGGAAGGGGCTCTTTCACCAGCTCGAGGCATCGACCGTCCATGAACTCTATTACAGACGGCAAGATCCTGCTTCCAAGAATTCCCGACACACTCATCATGGCCGACTCCAGATCGGGAGCCAGGGCCAGAATTGTGTCGGCAGGAAACGGCAGGTGTATTAACCTGAGGGTGGCCGAGGTGATAATTGCCAGTGTTCCTTCGGAGCCCGTTATAAGCCCTGTCATGTCGTAACCGACAACACTCTTCCTGGTGCGTGCACCAGTCTTGACGAGATCTCCTGAGGGAAGTACGGCCTCAAGAGAAAGAACGTAATCACGGGTGGTACCGTACTTGACACACCTGGGGCCGCCCGCATTGGTTGCTACATTGCCTCCAATAGAACAGGTTTCAAAGCTTGCAGGATCAGGCGGATAAAAAAGGCCTCGTTTTTCAACTTCGATCTTAACGTCCCCGTTTACAATCCCGGGTTCAACGCGTATCAAAAAATTCTCCTCGTCCAGTTCCAGCACCCGGTTCATCTTCTCAAAAGAAACAACCACACCGCCGCATACGGGGACGGCACCACCGGCGAGTCCCGTTCCCATTCCTCTGGGTGTTATGGGAAAATGGTATTTTTCCGCAAGTTTTACCAGTCTAACGATCTGATCGACCGAACGGGGCTTTACCACGGCTTCAGGAAGGCTGAAAAGGGTCGATGCGTCCCTTCCGTAAGGTTGCAGCAAATCGGGGTCGTCGACGTACTCATCATCGGGAAAAAGGCTTCTGAGTTCGCCAAGCGCAACCCGGCTTACTTTCGAATACCTCATATCAGTTCCGCACAAGATCAAACCCCGGAATGGTGAGAGCCTTTTCAACGCGATGAAGTATCCACGAGGCAACACTTACCAGAGCCAGGTATATCGCTCCCACGATAAGAAATATCTCCAGATATTTAAAGGACTGTGATGCCAGAGCTTTAGCCCGGCCGGTAAGCTCAATGCAGGTGATCATGTAGGCCAGAGAAGAGTACTTAATGAGGTAGATTATCTCATTGCCGCACCCGGGTAGGGCTCTTCTCAGCGCCTGAGGGAGAACAACAGACCTGAGGATTTCAAAGGTCGTGAAACCCAAAGCCTGAGCCGCCAGAATTTGCCCTCGCCTTATAGAGAGAAGAGCTCCTCTGACATACTCCGAGTGGTAAGCAGCACTGCAGAGGGTAAATCCCATAACGGAGGCACCGTAGGGCGAAAGGAAGATCCCTACATGGGGCAGGCCGAAGTACCAGGTAAATAACTGCACCAGAAGTGGAACACCTCGAAAAAGGGCCACATACCCATCCGCTATAATCCTTACAGGCCTGACCCCGTAAACCCTCAAGGACCCGACAATAACTCCCAGAGCCAGCCCCAGAATCGCGGACGGCACGATGAGCTTTATGCTCATTATCAAACCGCCCAGCAGGGCGGGAAAAACATCCCGATAGAAATAGGCCAGATCAGTCACAGCCCACCGTAGAGTTCGTTTATTCTCGAGCAAAATTCCCGCGTTCGTTCACATTCGGGGTTTCCAAGGATCTTTTGAGGAGGCCCCTGTTCCACTATGGCTCCGTCCTCCATGAAGATTATTTCATCGGCAATGGCCGCCGCAAAGGCAATCTGGTGGGTCGCCATCAGCATGGTCATTCCGCTTTCCACAAGATCTTTTATAACGGCAAGAACCTCTCCGACGAGCTCTGGATCCAGAGCCGAAGTCGGCTCATCCAGAAGCATCACCTTGGGATCCATCGCCAGAGCTCTGGCAATGGATACCCTCTGTTTCTGCCCTCCTGAAAGCTGTGCAGGATACTTATGGGCATGCTCTGCCAATCCCACTCTCCTGAGCTCTTCCATTGCCCTTGCCCGAGCTTCATCCCGGGGCATTTTCTTAACCCTGACGAGCCCAATCGCAACATTTTCCAGAGCGGTAAGGTGATCGAAAAGGTTAAACTCCTGAAATATCATCCCCACCTGCTGTCTGTACCTATGAAGATTTTTCTTACTGCGATAAGGAATGGGCTGACCTTCGAGAAAAATCTCTCCCTCATCGGGTATAACCAGCAGGTTAATGCACTGGAGCAGGGTGCTCTTTCCTGCTCCCGAAGGACCTATTAGAACCTTCACGGCACCTTTGCTGATTTCAAGAGACAAACCCTGCAGAATCTCCCTGTCACCGTAGCGTTTCACCAGATTTTTCACCTGCAAAACGGAACCATTACCGCTCATTTCTCCCTCTAACCACCCCAGCTTCTTCCGTATCCCGGTATCCGGACTTTTTCTTCCAGCATCCTCAAACCCTTCGTTCCTGCATAGGTCAGCACCAGATATACCAGACCGGCCATGGCATAAAGCAACAGATGCTCATAGGTTCGGGTTGCAACGAAGTGTGTACGGGCCATTATTTCCGGAACCCCCAGGGCATAAGTCACTGCCGAGTCCTTGAGGATAATCGAATATTCATTTGACCACCCGGGGATGGAAAGCCTGAGGGCCTGGGGAAGAACGATGTAGAAGATTGCCGCAGAGTCTCTCATCCCAAGCGCCCGGGCGGCTTTGAACTGGCCTTCGGGAATGGACAGAATGGCGCCCCGGAAGATCTGAGATTGGTACGCCGAACTTATAAGGCCAAGCACGATCACACCTACCGCAAAAGGCGGAAGATCAATGCCCAGAAGGGGGAGGAAGCCGAAGTAAAACAGGAAGAGTAGAACCAGTAACGGAATCCCCCGGAAAAACCACACGTAAAGACCCACCGCTTTTTTCCAGGAAGGTTTTCCGTAAACCTGTATCACGGCAATGGGCACACCGAGAAACATCCCGAGAAACAGAGCCCCCCAGACGACACCTATCGTTACAATAGATCCCTCCAGAACATAAGGCAAAGCCTGCGTTACCACATGAATTTTATCTGCCACCGATGTGCCCCCGCATCACCTCAATCAAAGAAGCCGGACGATTGGGCAAATCATCCGGCCGCCAGCACTCCTATGGATTGTATTTTTCGATCAATTCCTGCCATTTCGGCGAATTCATAAGTTTCTTCAGCCCTTCGTTCAATATCTGAAGAAGTTCCGTATCTTCCTTTCTCACCGCATAGGCGAACTTTTCGCTGGGCATACCAAAGGTGCCCAGTATCTTAACCGGTTTTTTGGAAACGGCATCTTTGGCCGGTGCATCGTCCATTGCCGCCGCATCAATACGGCCAACCACGAGGTCTTCGATTGCGAGAGGTGCGGAGTCGTAATAAACGAGTTCGAACTTCTTACCCTGTTTCTTTATGAGATTTTCTTCAATCCACTTGGCCTCGCTGGTCCCCCGCTGGACTCCTATTTTCTTTCCCTCACTAAAGGCTTCTTCCACAGTCAGGTTACTGTCCTTCCTTACGACAAGTACCTGCGTGATTTCCCAGTAGGGAATTGTGAAGGCGACCTCCTTTGCCCGCTCTTCCGTAACGCTGAGGCCCGAGGCAATCATGTCGATCTTTCCGGCTTTTAGACTGGGAATTATGCTGTCCCAGTCCATGGGCTGATGCTTGACCTTAAATCCCATCTGCTCTGCAATCCAGTTGACCGCCTCAATGTCAAAGCCGCTTGCTTCACCTCTTTCGTTCACGAAGGTAAAAGGAGGAAAGTTGGGATCAATACCGTTTACGACAACCCTTTCCTCCGCAAAAGCCCCCGTAACCCCCACGACCATCACAAGAAAAAGTATTCCAAACAATCTCCTCATGGTCAGGCCTCCTTTTTCAAAAGATTCAACCGTTATCACAACTTCCCATCACAGCCAGCACCTCATAACAAAACTCCTTATTCATAACAAGATGAATTGTTTATCACGAAAAAATCTAAAAACCCAGGTCTTCAAGGGGCAATCGGCCGATACCGGTGTCTGGTTTGATTATTTTTTCCTATTTGCTCCCATTCACGGCGATTCTTAAAAAAGAGCCGTCAAACCTCCCTCAGGCATCGCGAGAAAACCGGAAAAGGGTAAGGAGGCCTTATCGTGAGCAGGTGGAAACATCTGTTTTCGACGACGGCGGGCATACTTCTCTCGGGAGCTTTTATCGGGGTCGTGGCCACAACCCTCCAGAAACTGGGCAATCCGCCCAACATGGGTGTCTGCGTTGCCTGTTTTGAACGAGACATAGCCGGTGCCCTCGGGCTTCACGGAGCCGCCGTCGTTCAATACCTGCGGCCTGAAATTCCCGGGTTCGTTCTCGGCTCTCTCGTTGCGGCACTCCTTACCGGCGAATTTCGTCCCCGGTGCGGCTCGACCCCCGTTGTCAGGTTCTTCCTCGGAGTTTTCGCAATGATAGGGGCTCTGGTATTTCTCGGATGCCCCTGGCGGGCACTGCTCAGGCTTTCTGCCGGTGACGGCAATGCTATTCTGGGCCTTGCCGGGCTGGCCTTCGGCGTATGGATCGGCACCCTCTTCTTCCGAAAGGGTTATTCGCTGGGCAGAAGCAAAGCGGCGGTACCGACGGCGGGCTGGATTTTCCCGGCGTTCATGTTGCTGTTGATCCTGTTTAGAGTCCTTTTCCCGCCTCTACAGGACCAGGTACAGAGCGGCATTTTGCGCTACAGTCTTAAGGGTCCGGGGTCTCAGCATGCGCCCCTCGTGGTTTCGGTGACGGCAGGACTAATCGTCGGTTTTGTGGCCCAGAGGAGCAGATTCTGCACGATGGGTGCCTTAAGGGACCTTTTTCTTTTCAGGCACTTCCATCTTTTTCTCGGGATTACGGGCCTTTTTGTTGCGGCTTTTCTGACGAACCTGATTTACGGACAATTTCATCCCGGTTTTGCACAGCAACCCATCGCCCACAATCAGCACCTCTGGAATTTCCTGGGTATGAGCCTTGCGGGTCTTGCCTTCGCCCTTGCAGGTGGCTGTCCCGGAAGACAGTTAATCCTTGCCGGGGAAGGCGACGGAGATGCAGCGGTTTTCGTGCTGGGTATGATAGTAGGAGCTGCCTTTTCTCATAATTTCGGTCTCGCAGCGTCGCCGAAGGGAATAGGCCCGCACAGCGTGGTAGCTTTGATCCTGGGATTTTTGTTCTGTTTGTGGGTTGGTTTTACTTCCAGGGAAGAGGAGGTTTAAAGATGTCCGAGGTTGTAGATGCAAGAGGATTGAGTTGCCCTCAACCGGTAATACTGGCTCTTAAGGCAATGAAGAAGGCATCCGGAGGAGAGCTGGAAATTCTCGTTGACACCGATACCGCCCGTGAAAATGTCACAAGGGCCGCCAGAACCGAGAAGTGGCAGGTAAAGAACATAATGAAATCCGGCAGGGACTACAGAATACTCCTTGTCAGGGAGGCTTCCTGAAATTGAAAGCTCTTTTACGCCGATTCGGCCTTACCGGAAAAAGGCGTCCCAAAAAGCCGGACACAGCGAAGGTCCTTCTGATTTTTGCCCATACCGGGGATGTAATTCGTGCCGAAAGTCTGCTTAAATCCAGCGCAAAACCGGTGCGAGCCGTAGGCCCGCCTGCCCAATTCAGAAAAGGATGCGATCTGGCTCTTGAAATTCCCGCCGTGGAACAGCCCGAAATACTTGAGATTCTCAGGGTCGCAAAGATCCACCCCGTTGATGTTATCACAACCGGCGGAGCGGAGCTTAAACCCACAGAGCTATTTCAGATAAGGCACTTCGGAAACTACCTTATGGTTCGGGCGGCCAACATGAAAATCACGGTGGATAAGGACTCAGGAATCATAGTAAACGTCTCGGGTGGCGGCTGTCCCGATGTACCCTATCTCGCAAAGATCCTCATCGGAAAACCAGTAGATACAGCACCGGATCCGATGGTAGCCGGACGCACGCTTTGTGGATACACCCTCGGGCTGGCATTCAGGGAGGCCAAAAGGCTGTGCTCGCAATAGTCGGAACCGTTCCCGATGAATCGCTGGGCATAACGGAAGGGAGAGTTTCCCTTTCTTCAGGAATCCTAAAGATTGACGCCGTGGAAGTAGAGGTATGCCGTGGCACACCCGCTCTTATGGCTGCTGCCTGTGTGGTGTCGGAAGTTCTTGGACTACCGAAGCCCTATGCCCTGATCGCCGGCGATATCGGTTCCGGCAGCGGAAGTCGAAAACTCTACCGCCATCTCACCTCTGCCCTTCCCTCTCTTTCGCCGGGGGTCGTGGTCTTCCACTATCTGCTCCCCGATGTGGACTGGCATACAAGAATAGCCTTTGCAATAGAAGAAATAGCTCCGAGACCTGTACTTATAGCCGACGCCGGATACATGTATGCCGCAAAGATGAGCGGACAGGCATCAATCTACGACCTCTTTACCCCCGACGCAGGCGAGCTGGCATTTCTGGCCGATGAAGATGCTCCGCATCCTTCCTACACCCGGGGCTTTCTTCTGCAGTCCCATCTCGATGTCCCTGAACTCATATACAGGGCATATTCAAAGGGAAACGCCGCAAAATTTCTTATGGTCAAAGGACAACCGGATTACATCGTAAGCAACGGTGAGATAATCCACAAGGTCGAATCGCCCTGCGTGGAAGTGATGGAAGCTATTGGAGGAACGGGAGACACGCTAACGGGGATCGCGGGCGCCCTGATTTTTGCGGGAATCCACCTCCCCACAGCCTGTCTGCTTGCCGCAAAGATCAACAGGCTTGCCGGTTTCCACGCCAATTTGACCCCTGCATCCCAGATAAGGGAACTCATTTCGGCAATTCCAGCTTCAACGGAAGCACTCATTAAAGAGCTGCAAAAGAACAGCCCCACCCTGTCTGCCGGGAAAAAGAACTAGCCCTCGACACCGGCAAGCATCAGGGCCACCCTGTCAAGCAAATCTCGAGAAGAAAAAGGCTTTTCCAGAAAAGAAATGCCTTCTCCGGGCAGGTCAAAGCGCCTGAGCTCCTCTGCGGGATAACCGGAAACGAAAATGCATCTCAGGCCCGGAAAGTAGTCCTTAAGCCGTTTCCACAGATCTACCCCACTCATCTGAGGCAACACAACATCGGTTATCAGCAGATCCACATCGGCCCGGCCTTCGGCAACCTCCCGAGAAACCCACGAAAGCACATCTTTCGGGCTGGAAAAAGACACAACCCGGTACCCGTTCATCGTAAGAACTTTCCAGGCGTACGAAAGAATCATCTCGTCATCTTCCACGAGGAGCAGGTTTTTTCTGCCTGGCTGAGCGATGGGGCTCTTCGGGGACGCGTCGACATGTTCCTTTGACAGGTCACCGGTATATCTGGGAATTAAAATATCGAATCTAGTTCCCCTGCCCGGCGTACTTTCCACGGTAATCCAGCCGCCGTTCCGTTTAACAATCCCGTACACGGTGCTCAAGCCGAGCCCCGTGCCTTTACCCGCTTCCTTTGTGGTAAAGAAAGGTTCAAAAATAAGATCTTTAATTTCGGGATCAATCCCACATCCCGTGTCGCTCACGGAGATGAGCACATAGTCTCCGGGCCGGATTCTAACACCGTTCTTTTCTCTTTCCGAACCCACCGTTACATTGGACACGGAAAGAGTTATTATCCCATGCCCTTCAATGGCATCTTTTGCGTTAACTATGAGATTCATCAGCATCTGATCGAGCTGAACGGGATCCATCCACAGAGGCCACACATCTTCTTCGATACTGACCCTGAAATCAATATTTTCCCCGACAAGTCGGCGATACATGGGCACCGTCTCTTCGAGATAAGCGCCGAGATGAATAACTTCCGGTCTTATGATGTCCCTTCGTGCAAAGGTCAGAACCTGCTTTACGATGCGAGCGGATCCCTGAGCAGCCCGTTTGATTTTTAGAAGGTATTCTCTCACCCGGGTATCAGGAGAAGCCTCACGAAGCCCAAGATCACCAAAGCCTATTATGACCTGTAGCGTGTTGTTCAGATCGTGGGCAATTCCTCCAGCAAGGCGGCCTATTGCCTCAAGCTTTGCCGCCTGCTGAAGCTGTGCTTCGAGATCAAGGAGGCGTTTTTCCGTCTCCTTCCTCTCGGTAATGTCCATAACTATGCCCGTGTACCAGAGTGGATTTCCATCCGGATCTTCGTCCACCACACTCCCCCTTTCATAAACCCAGACCCACTTGCCCTTTTTGTGCCTCATGCGATATTCCCGCTCAAAAAAAGGAGTCTTTCCGAGGATGTGATCTTCAAAAGCCCGCCTGACCCTATCACGATCCCCGTCGTGAATCAGACCCAGCCAGAAGCTCACATCAGGAGATATTTCCTCAGAGGTAAACCCTAACATCTCACACCATCGGGAATCTCTTAAAACGGTTCCGGTCGGCACGTGCAGCCTGACGATGGAGCATCCTGCGGCTTCCAGAGCAAGATTGAGTTCGCTGTTCATCCGCTCAAGCCTCGTCCTGTAGGCTCTTTCCTCGGTTTGATCCCTGAATATTACCACCACCCCAAGCACATTCCCCTGGGAATCGCGTATCGGAGCAGCGCTGTCGGCAATGGGGCGCTCCGTTCCGTCTCTGGAAATAAGCAGGGTGTGGTTACCCAGCCCAACGATGGCACCTTCCTCCAGCACCCGTTTCACCGGATTGCACACCGGAGTACGGGTTTCCTCGTTGAGTACGTGAAAAACCTCTTCGAAACTCCTGCCGACAGCGTCCTCTTCCGTCCATCCCGTTAGCTTCTCTGCCATTGTATTCATTCGGGTAATTTTTCCTGTGGCGTCGGTCGTAATTACACCCTCTCCTATGCTGTAAAGGGTAACACTCAGTGTCTCTTTTTCTTCTTCGAGTTCCTTCATCAGCAACAAATATTCTTCTGTTTTACGGGCTACGGCTCTGTTGAGAGAAATACTCCAGGCCAGGATAACCAGAATCAGCAATACCAGGCCTGAACAAGTCCACATTAAATATTTCAGGACTTCGGACTTCTCCACAGGTTCTCCAAGCCATTTCTGCTCCACAGCCTTCAATTTAGCTTCAGGGATCCGTTCAAAACCATCTTCCACAATCCGGAAAACATCGGGATTGCTCCGAAGAACCGCTCTGTGGAATGCTCCTGTGAAGAGCACCAGCGCCTTACGGAATCTCTGTACGGCCCTCTCCCGGTACAGGTAATAAAGGGCCGGAGGTTCGTCCATGCAAAAAACCTGTATGTCGCCTTTCACGGCGGCTTTGATTATCGAAGCATAGTCGGGAAAGTAAACGAGGTCGGTCAGTCCCCGACTCCGCAAGTAAGCCGCATCGGCATCTCCGGCCTTTACTCCAACAGGGATTTTTTTCAGCGCTTCGATGTCAACGATCCCGGAAACTTCTCTGCTGTGAAATACGGCAGCGGGAATCTTTGCGTAGGGTCTGGAAAAGAGGAAGATTTTCTCCCTTTCCGGCGTTTTGAAGATGGTATCAATCACTTCGGCTCCACCGCGAAGGATCATTTCCTGAGCGCTGTGCCAGTTTGTTCCCATAAGTTTCACGGAAATGCCCGTTTCTTTTTCCCAGAGCCTCCACCATTCGGGAAGAATCCCCACCAGATTTCCCTTTTCATCCCGGAAGGCATAGGGAGGATAAGCATCGTCCATAACAACTCTTATTTGATCGGGACCTGCACCTTGGGCAGTATAAGAAAGGCATAAAAGGAACGACGACAGACAAAGCGCTAAAATAAGGAGCTTTCTCAGGCCCACCAACCCGAGAAGACACTTAACCCGACTGAAGCGGTTGCCGGAAAAAACATTATCCATAACCCCTCCCTGAACTTTAAGGGCCTTTTCCCTCGGCAGTCCTCGAATATACTGATTTGTAAATTTTTTTCAGTATCAAAACAATTCAAAATGCAGGGCATAGGGTTTCCCTTTAACCTATTTTCCATAAGTCCTGTGATAAAGGAAAGTGTTCTGCCCGGTTAAGGCACTTTAAATACGATGAATTTAAAGACGAGGAGATATGTAAAGAAATCACGAGGGTACTTCGGCAGGTTCTGGAGGGCGACCCGGGGATCGAACCCGGGACCTTTGGTTCCGGAGACCAACGCTCTCTCCACTGAGCTAGTCGCCCCTTCCACATACAAATCTTTAGCGAAAAAATGGGACTTAGTCAAATACGCAACCCGATAATCGGACCTTCAGGAGCCCTTCACAAGGCTTTTCAAAAGAGATATGTTCTCTCGATCCCTTTCCAGTCCACCGCCTTTTGGAGTTTCTATAATCATGGGCACCTTTGCAAAGGTCGGATCGTTCACAATCCTTCGAAAAGCTTCAAGGCCTATGCGTCCTTTTCCTATATGTTCGTGCCTATCGATCCTGGAGCCGCAATCCGTGCGAGAATCGTTCAAATGCAGTAGCCGCACTCTGTCAAGCCCGACAAGGTCGTCAAGCCTTTTCAGGGTATTCTCATACCCGTAAGAGTTACTTATGTCGTAGCCTGCAGCGAAGACGTGGGCAGTATCAAAACAGATCCCCAGACAATGGGAGTATGCCGATTTCTCCATTATATCGGCAAGTTCTTCAAAAGTAGCACCGATGGAAGTACCCTGACCTGCCGTGGTTTCCAGAAGAACCCAAAGAGGCCTGAGGGACGCAGCAGAAATAGCTCTGTCCAGGTTGTATGCCGTTCGGCGCTGGGCTTCCCGCGGGTCTGATCCCCTGTGAGCCCCGGGATGAAGAACTATCACGGAAATTCCCAGAGAGGCCGTTCGTTCCAGCTCGTCCGAAAAGGCCCTTACAGATAGATCGGCCAGATTAGCATCGGGAGACGCAAGATTTATCAGGTATCCCGCATGTACTGCAACGGGAAATAAACCCTGATCTTGCCAGGCCGACCTAAATGCGATAACGTCCTCAGGGGTAACGGGGGGTCCGTCCCACCGGCGCTGATTTTTGCAAAATATCTGAAGGGCGTCTCCGTTGACCCGGATGAGCCTTTCGATAGCCCGGTGGTAACCTCCTACAATAGACATGTGAGCGCCGATAAGTGCCATAAAGCTAAACTCCGCCATGGTAAAGCAAAGGACGGACAGGGATAATCGGATAGTAGGGGTAACCGCAGCCGTAATCGTGCGGGACGGCAAAATTCTCATCGCCCGCAGGAAACCCGGCAAAAAACGGGCAGGTTTCTGGGAATTTCCCGGTGGAAAGATCAGAGACGGTGAAAGTCCTGAAGAATGCCTGAGAAGGGAACTCCTTGAGGAACTCAACATTCAGGTTGCCGTGAAGACCTTTCTGGGATCCTTTGTACATTCCTACCCGGACATTACCGTTGAGCTCAAAGCCTACCTCTGCACATGGACGGATGGCGAAATAACCTTTCGAGATCATGATTCGATCAAATGGGTCAACCCGAAAAAAATTGCACGCTTTCGACTTTCCCCTGCCGACATTCCCATAGCAGACCGCATCTTAACCCTTTTAGAAGAAAATTTCGAGGACGATAATCATGAAAACCGGAACGGATAAGACCCTGGACGTTATGAATTTCATCATAGAAATCGCCAGAATCATCGACGACGTTAGCCCTGAATTTAAGGGTCATCACCTCAGGGTTGCGTACACTGCCCTGAAGATAGGAACTGTTCTCGGGATAGAGGAAGACCGGATAAGGCAGATTGTTGCGGCTTCCTGCCTGCACGGCATAGGCTGTTTCACCTTTCAGGAACGATTGCAGGCCCTAAATCCCGAAATCAAGACAACCCTTTACAGAGAGAGGGCTTATGCCTTTCTGGCTCAATCAGGGTTTTTGACCCCCTGCGCAGAAGTTATAGGTCGAAGACAGAACGGCAAATCATGTGACACAGCCTACCTGTCCGACATTGTGGAACTTGCCGAACGGATAGACCTTTTATCGCACTCTTATCCCGGAAATGCGGAAGCCAATGAAAGCCTTCAAAAACCCGGAGAAGCCCTGGACTATTTTCTGAGAAGTAAAGCTTCAAAAGACTTCCCACCGGAGACCCTTTCGGCAGCTAAGGAAGCAACGGAACCCGAAGCCTTCTGGTTCGGGCTTGAATACGAATCCCCCAGGCTCAACGGAACCCATCCCATTACATGGATTATAACGTGGAAAGATTTCCAGGAGTTTGCACGAATTTTGAGTGAAGTTATCGACTGGAGAAGCAAATTCACCGTTTCTCACTGTGCAAGTGTAAGGGCCACTGCACTAGCGCTCGCAAAGGAGTTCGGTTTTACCGATGACGAAATATCGTTGATTTCCGTGGCAGCCGATCTGCACGATCTTGGAAAATTGGGTATTCCACTGGAAATTCTTATGAAGCCGGATACCCTCACCCCGCAGGAAGTCCACGTTATGAGAAAACACGCCTATCTCACGTACATGGCCCTTAAGGAACTGGGAGAAATATCCCCCGCACATCTCTGGGCATCTCAGCATCATGAAAGGCTTTCAGGAGACGGTTATCCCTTCAGACTGCAGGGCTCGGAGATATCAACGGAAGCTCGCATAATTGCAGTATCCGATGTCTATACGGCCCTGACCGAAGTCAGGCCCTACAGACCTGCCGTGGGAGCCGCCGATGCCGCTTCGATTGTAAGAGACATGGCAGCAGAAGGTAAGCTGTGCCGTGAAGTCTCGGACAAACTGCTCCGGAACCTGAAAACCGTTGAAGATGCCAGAGCGGAAGCAATCAAAGAGACCATGGAAAGATACAAAAAATGGAAAGAATTGCTCAACGGGGAGACCGAAGAATAACAGGACGGTGAAAGCGGCTTTTTAATGCCCAAGAACACCACATCAGAATACCACTGTGATGCTGCGGCCGGTCTTCAACACAAAGGAAAATCTTGGACGGCAGGGATTCTTATTGCAAAGCTCTGTTTTTCTCAAGATCTTGAGATTACATCAAACTGTTCGGCGATCTTGTCGATGCAGGGAAGTTTGTCAGGTACGGTGTTGCGCCGATTGACTTCCCCGATCCAAGATGTTAACAGCAATTTAGATCTAATAGCTGGTAATTGCACCTGTAACAACGGAGGTTTTCCGCGTGCCGTCCCAGATTTCCAACAATGAGCAATTCTATCAGAAGGTTGCCGAGCTTGTCAGGAAGATATTGCACGAGGAGGCGGAGAATCTTTTTGCCGAAAAAATCGCCGATTTCGTGAGGAATAACGAGCTTAAAGCAAAGGAGCTTTCGCTGATTGAGCGGGTAATTCGCGTCGAAGAGGAGCTGAAGTCTCTTCGGGTTATAGAGACGGAGCGGTTTGAGGTTACGGAAAAGCGTTTTGAAGCTCTTCAGCGGGAGTTAGATGCTCGCCTCAGTGCTCTTCACAATGAAGTGAACGCCCGCTTTGAAGCCGTAGATAAGCGACTTGAAGCCCTGCATCGTGAGATGAATACCCGCTTTGAAGCGCTGCATCGTGAGATGAACGCCCGCTTTGAGGCTACGGAAAGGCGTTTTGAAGTTCTTCAGCGTGAGATGAATACCCGATTTGAGGCTATGGAAAGGCGCTTCACGATGCTTCAGTGGACAATGGGCATTGGTTTTTCTTTCCTTGCAGTGCTAATAGCCGTTATAAAATTTTAACTCAATAAACCGTCCTTCCCGCATGCCTCCTTGACAAGCCCTGAGCCATTAAGGCAATGTAAATGTTGAGGTATCAGGTCCGAACCCGGCGCGTGCTCCGGATGTTGTTATCGTTCTGTGTGTCACAAAAGATGCTGATCCCGCTGAAAACCCTCAAGAACCTGTATCATTTATAGGGTAGTGTCCAATAACACACAAAGCACATGAAGGAAGGAGACGACTATGAGCCTTCCGGCATGGTTCCGGACGCTCATGGAATCACTTCCGGTCCCGGCAATCTTTTACGATCTTGGTTGCCACATAGCCGGTAGTAACGAAAAAGGAAAAAAGTACATCCTTAAAACCTACAATGACCTCACCAGATTCAAGGCCTGTGAAATACTGGCTCAGTCAAAAAATAAAACCAACGGCTGTGAAAACTGTTTGCTTGCCAGAGTTCTGCAGGAAAGGAAACCTCAGAAACAAACCGGTGAGTTTATGTTACCCGACGGTCATTCCAGTATCTTCGAAAGGTATGCTGCCCTGTGGGAAATACCCGGCGGACCGGTCATAGTGGACATGTGGAAGGACATATCTCAGGAGGTTACCCTGCTGAGAGAGCACGAAAAAAAAGATCTTTATATACAGGGGTTTTTTGAGCTCTTTAACCTTCCCATGTTTATCACCGATCACCACTTCAGAATCACCGAGATGAACAGAGCCTTTGAAAAGTTCGCCAGGCTTCCCTTTTCACATCTTCTCGGAAGACCTATAGACGACATTATCAACCTGGATCTGGCCTCGATAAAAAGCTCGCTGAACCTTCAACCTTACGTTTTTTCCAGAACAACCCTGAAGCGGCACCCAGACTTATTCTGCGACCTTAAGCTCTACGCCGTATCTCACAACGGAAACTACCTCGGTTGCGTGGGCTTTGCCGTTGCTCATGCAGGAAGAAGTCTTTCGTCGTCTTTTCCCCACTATCAGATGGAATATCTCTTTGAACTGACCCGAGAGGCCTCCCACAAGGAAAGTTTGAAGGAGTTTTTCGACTATTTAGACGTCCTTCTCAAAAAGCACTTTCTCGGTCATGCGGACCCTCTGGTTGTATTGATTGACGAAGATCGGAAATCCTTCTTCTGGCTTAAGGAGAAAGAAAAGGAGTGGCCTCTTCAAAAAAGCTTTCGTGAATCCGCCTTCAGAGACGAAGCATTTCAGCACTTCTATTCCGTTGCGTCCATGCCAACTTCTCCGGCCGATGCCATAGCTACACCGGGCAAGCCACGCTTGCTTCCCAAACCCCTATTGCCTTTTTCCGCAAATTATCCCGAATGGTTCGGCTTCCCCATCGCAACTCACAGACGCCTTCTGGGCTACGTCTTTGTGGGCCTTTCTGAGGTCTTTCCTCAGGTTAAGGAGGCAATGTACCTGATACATGCCTTTTTGACCCAGATGGCCGGCCACATCAGGCAGTTGATGCTGAGGGAAGCTGAAACGGCGTCTCTGTGGGAAGGAACAAAACCCACCCGCTTTGGACGGATCATAGGACAAAGCGAAAAGATGCTGGAGGTTTACGAACTCATCGAAATGGTGGCGCCGTCGGAGGCCACGGTGCTGATCACGGGCGAAAACGGAACAGGAAAAGAGCTTGTAGCTCTGGAAATCCACAGCCGAAGTAACAGGTCCAACGGTCCCTTTGTTGTGGCTCACTGTTCGGCCTACTCTCCAACTCTTCTTGAAACCGAACTATTCGGTCATGAGAAAGGAGCCTTTACGGGAGCCATAAAGCAGAAAAAGGGAAGAATCGAAAGGGCTCAGAAGGGAACCCTTTTTTTAGATGAGATTGGTGACATATCACCGGCCACACAGGTGCTTCTTCTGAGATTCCTTCAGGATAGAAAATTCGAACGCGTAGGAGGCGAACAAACTCTTGAAGCCGATGTTCGAATTCTTGCGGCAACGAATAAAAATCTTTACGAAGAGGTGAGGGCCGGAAGGTTCAGAGACGATCTCTATTATCGGCTAAACGTCATCAGCATACACCTTCCACCCCTCAGGGAGCGGAAGGAGGATATCCCGTTACTCTGTGAACACTTTGTCAAAAAGTACAGCCTTCGGGAGAAAAAGGAGATTTCCTCCCTATCGCCGGAAGCGCTCCAGATTCTCATGGAATACGACTGGCCCGGTAATGTAAGACAACTGGAAAATGCGATAAGCCATGCGGTAATTCTTGCGACGGGTGATGAAATCAAACCGGTTCACCTCCCTCGATTTCTCCGCCGCGGATACGATGACGGGCAATCCATGTCTCTTGCAGATTATGAGAAAAATCTGATCTCTAAAGTTCTCAAGGAGTGCAACTGGAACAAGCATGAGGCTGCAAGAAGGTTGAAGATTACCCGGAGCACTCTTTACAGCAAGATAAAGAGGTACAATCTCCATCCCTGAGGCCTTATGGGTCGTATAAGATACATAGGGTCGTATTTTATACAGATGCCGTTAAGTACCTTGTTTATGAGCTTACGGGCAGATTAAGGCCTCTCCTCTGGGTCGTATTTTGTACAGAGTGTCGGGAACATCACAAATACCAAAGACATCAGGAAACGGGTCTTTTAGGGGAACGGAAAGAATTCGGGCTGGTGGCACCGACTTTGCATACTAAAGATGGTGTCTGTTCCGGAATGGGTTTCGTTAGGGTTTTTCCGCTGAATACTCGCCAGTTTCTCTGATGGAATAGCGTATCTACTTCCTGGCTTTCGCCCTTTTAAGCCTTCTCCGTTGGCTTCGGCTAATCCAATCTTCCCGTTCTCAGGCTTCTGTAAGGCTCGATGGAATTTCGGGCAGGTTAACAGGTTTCTAACTTCCCGGGGTAATGCCCTGATTGTATCAAACCGAACCGTGTAAAGGAGGGAAGCAAGAATGACGAGGGAACCACGAGAAATTGAAATCAAGAGCAGGGCGGACACGTTAAAACCGCGTCCGTGGCCTGTGACGCCTCCCCCGTCGAGGGAAGAGGTGGCGAAGGTTTACGCAAAACGGAAGGCAGAGGAGTTTGGAAAGTGGTGTGAGGACAACCTCTGGTTTCAGGATTCCTGGTCTAAACCCGAGGCTCTTCAGGGCGTAAGGATCCTTGAGGTGGGGCTGTGGCGATTGGGCCATAAGTTTGCGGCTTCTCTTCTGGCAGAGCTGGGAGCTGAGGTGATTAAAGTGGAGCCGCCCGAAGGCGATCCTATGAGGAAACTCACACCCTTTGGGCGTGAAGAGTACATGCTGGCCGACAGCGAGACGGGGGAGCTTTGCGGTCTGGAGTTCATCCATGAGATGCGGAACAAGTACTCCATTACGTTGAACCTGGAAACCCCTGAAGGTCAGAAGCTTTATAAAGGTCTTGCGGCCAGGGCGGATATTATCATCGAAGAGTATCCGCCGGGCTACATGGATGAAAGAGGGATAGGTTACAGGCAACTATCAAAAATCAATCCCAGGCTGATATACTGCTGGATAGGTATTCTCGGTCAATGGGGCCCCATGAAAGACCGGGTCTCCAAGTTCGGTCAGTGGATGCTTGAGCCTTTTGCTCAGGCAGCCTGTTCTTACATTCATAACACGGGTTATCCTGAGGACTTCATGCCCAGAGGTTCTGGTGGCGACCCGACGAGGTCGGGAGTGTGGCTCTGTGACTATGTCGCAGGTGAACAGGCGGCCGTGAACATCCTGGCGGCGTTGTATTATCGTGAAGAAAAGAGCGGCAGAGGTCAGTTTATTGAGGTGACCGGTGCCGAGGCAATGATGGACATTCTCGACTTTGACATTGCCTGGTACGGTTTCAACGAGAGCATTAAAGCCCGTACCGGTTCCTGGGATCCCAACCTGAACCAGTATGCCTGGAACCCCTGTAAAGACGGTTACATGATGATCGGTGGACAGACCGACCGTCTGTGGTACCGAATCGGGATGTGCATCGAAAGAGACCTGCCTCAGTTCGGTCGTCTGATCCACGAGGATCCCTTCCTGAAGGAAGTGGCCGCACGGAATGCTCTGCAGGCCCTCATAAAGACATATACCCTCACGGCCATGTGGCTCCGTGATACTAACCGTGTTGAAGCCGAAGAGAAACTTCTGGAATACGATATCGCCGCAGGACCACTGCTCTACATCGACGAAGTATGCGAATTTCCTCACTTCAAATACAGACCCTGGGTGTACACCATTGAGGATGAACACTACGGTACCCTGCTTTATGCAGTTCCACCACAGGCCTTCCAGATGAGAACTCCTGCAAGGGTAAAGTGGCTGGGAAGGCCGTTAGGAAAAGACAACCCTGAGATTTACCAGAAGTACTTTGGCATTGGTCCTCGTATGCAGGAAGTATTGAAAGAAAAGGGGGTGATCTGATGGCTGATCCAAGAGAAGTCCGGCTTGAAGATCTTCCCGGTCCCAAGAGTCGGGAAGAACTTGAGGATATGAAGGCTCCTTTTGAGGAGTACTGCAGAAAAATCTTCGATGTAGGTAACGAGTTCGTAAAACCGGGAGCCCTTGAGGGCATCCGCTGGATGAGTTGTACCATGTACATCTTTACGCCCCATGCGGTGGCGAACCTCGGGGAATTGGGGGCTGAGATTATAAAGATAGAATTCCCTCGAATTGCCGACCCCATGAGGCACACATCACCTTTCAACGAGTGCTACTTTTACCCGTTACACGACACCCGTCCTCATTCCGGTACCGGAATTGGTGTTCTCAACGCAAACGTAAATGAATATTACATCTCCCTTGACTACCACCATGAAGAAGCCAAAGAAATCTTTTACAGGCTCGTAAAAATGAGTGACGGTCTCACAGAGTGCTACCGCCCCGGTACTTTTGACCGCTGGAAACAGAGTTACAGGTTTCTGCAGGAGCTGAACCCTCGTTTTATCTACGTATGGGGTGGCGGCTTTGGATACGGCCCGAAGGCATTCGGAGGATCCTACGACATTCTGGGACAGTCTCATGCGGGTCTTGCCAGCATCACGGGGTTCCACGAAGACTTCGGCGGGCACCCGGTAAAGCACACCAACTGGTGCATTGACTGGTATTCAGGGACTCAGATTACCGTAGCAATTCTGGCGGCTCTTTACTGGAGGCGTAAGACCGGGCTCGGCACGATGATTGAGTTCTCCCAGGTACAGGCGGCCACCAGGTGCTGCGGATACGGTGTTCCTCTCTACGGGCGTTTCGGCGTTGTCCGCCAGCGCTGGGGTAATTGGGACACCCAGCTCTGTGTCCACGGGATTATAATCTGCGGTAAGTCCGACTACCCCGACGAAAAGAATCCCCAGCTCAGGAATGAAGCCCGCTATGTGATGGTCAGTGCTTTCAATGATCCCGACTTCAAAGAGCTCTGCTCGGTGATCAAGAGGAACGATCTTTACGAAAAATACAAGACCCACAAAGAACGAGTCCGTGCTGAAGCTCAGGTCGAGATTTATCACGAACTTGAAAAGTGGGCTGCCGACAAATCCCGTTCCGAAGTGGTAAAGATTCTCACAGATGCCGGTCTTCTGGCCATGCCCGTGATGAATGACAAGGAAGTTTACGAGTCCGAGCATTTCCGCCAGAGGGGTACAATACGCTGGATCGACGACCCCATGTTTGGAGATATGGTGGTTCAGAGCACTTACAGTTGTGGTCTCATGTCCGAAACTCCTCGTCGCAAATTCTGGGATTTCCGTCCTGTCGGAGCCGACAATGTGAAAATTTACCATGAGCTTTTGGGTTACCCCATCAGCAAAATTAAGGAATGGTATGAGAAAGCCATAATTTAAACGGTCATGGAGGTGTACCGTGTGTGATATCATTTGGTGCAAGAAGTGCAACACGGTTAATTATCTGGATCCCTATTGTTTCTGGAATTGGGAGGGGAAGGTCCAGTGTGCCGACTGCGGCGAGGTTTACTATATCTATATGATCCAGGGCCACATGTATAAGGGTCCGGAGCCTCGCCCGGGCGAGAAACCCGACATCCTTCCCCTGTATGCCGATAAACCTCTCGATGGGTACACGAAGATTCTTCCGGGAACGGAAGGAAAGACCCGTCCCTACAACTGCACGCCGAGACACATATATCTCGGCAAAGCGGATCACAGGAAGTTCAGCATTAGAAACCGTCCGATGCGGGCCTGGGCTCCGCAGCCGCCTTCTGCGGGAATTGCCGGGTCCCAGGGGTTTTACTGGGATATCAAGAAGCTGAGCCCCGAAGTGTGGGAAGAATATCAGGAAAAAATCAAACGAGGAGAAGTGAGAGACTGGTAAAGAGGGGGGATTGCCCATGGAACATGCAAAGGATCTCAAGCCGCACGAGTTTCTCGCCAAGGTTCTCGTGCCGGAAAAAAAGACCGATCATATATGCTGGAGCTGTAAGTACTTCAAACCCGTGCTCAAAGGATCGAAGTTTCCTCCGGCAGATCTCGTCGGGTGGTGTAAAAAGATTCACTGGCCCTTTTACTGGTGTGTCTCCGAATATGATGTGGTGAAGAGCTGCTATGCATACGAGAAGCTGGAGTAGGCCCGAGCTCGCTCACGTAGAGCGGATGCTCATAACCTGGAAAGAGTCCTACTATGCTCAGGTAGGCCCCGGGGAGGGATGGGAGGTACTCTGTGACGAGCTTCGCTACGAAATACACGAGTACGTCCATCCCTACCTCTGGAGGCTATACAGAACGAAAATGATTGAACCGGAAGAATTCGAAGCCTTCCTTCACTTCTGTGAAGAAGTGGTGGAGGATCTTCGAAGGATGATAGAGGAGAGGAGTTATGCCGGCTAAGTGCAGAGTTAACGTTTGTGGATTTGACCCGGCGCTTGTGCGGGGGTACGTGAAGACCGGAGTTAGAGCACTCTGGTGGTACCTGCCCGACGAAATCTTTGAAGAATTCAAGGTCGAATCGGGGGATAAAGTAAAAGGTAAGCTCCTGGCGGTTTACAATGCCGACGCAGAAAAGAAGGATGTCGGTGGTGAGGCCTTTGAATGGCCGACATCCAAGGAAACGGGGTTGGCCGTAGTGCTTCCTTCCGAAACGATCGTCGAACATCAATTAACGGCATTTCACTTCCTGGAGCTGGTTATAGAGGCTATTGTCAAGGCCGACGGTAGTGTAGTTGAAGTGTATCCCGGTGAGGAGCGTATGTCTTCTAAGTGGTGGCCTGAAGAGCGAATGAAGCTGACTTACAAGGTACCCTTTGCGGCACCCTAAGGGGAAAGGTGGAGACGGTGTAAAAGGAGGGGAGGGATATTGGCATCTCTCCCCTTTTTAGTTCGATTTTAGCGTGCCTTTTCTCACCCGCTAAATCCAACTCAACAAGAAACAGAAAGGATCTGCCCATGATGGAAGAGCAAGTGGCCGAGGTACAGGCATGGAGTCGCATCAGTGACGCCTTCTCTATTGACCATCCCTTCTTCAAAAATCTCTATTACTGGGAAGGCTTTGATATTTCCTCCAATGTTTACCTCCTGAAAACCGGAAGCGGTATAGCCCTGATAGATCCGGGAAACGACTATACCGCCTTCCATTATCTCTTTTCCCGAACCGGCCTGGTGACTGCACCAACCGATATCAGGTACGTGATACTCACGCACGGTCACAGCGAGCATGCCCTTGGACTCTTTGAACTACTGAGGAGTTATCCTTCTCTTCGACTGCCTGAAAATTCCTTAACCGTTTACCTTCACGATCATGCACCAGGGGCTTTGAAAGAGCTGGCCGGACAGCTCGGCTGTCGGCTGGTTTTCCTGCAGGATGGGCAGGAAATACCTCTGGGGGAATTTACCCTAAGGGCAATTTATACCCCCGGCCACACCATGGACAGCCTCTGCTATTTTCACGAAGATACCAGAAGCTTATTTTCCGGCGACACGGTTTTGCCCTTTGCCGTGGCTTCACCCGACCCGGTAGGCGGTGGTCGAGGTGACTACCACCTTCTGGCCATGCGTATACTCAGGGGTCTCGGGGTAGAACATCTGTTCCCGGGTCACGGAGAGCCCGTTAAAAACGAGGCAGCAAAGGTTCTGGACGGTAATTACGCCGGTCTCATCAAAAAGGCTATAGGCCTTCAATGTCCGTGGATTGAAGGAGCTCAGATGCTTCTTCGCAAAGGATATCTGGACGAAACAATCTTCTGCTGTGAAAAGGTTCTGGAGGAGGATCCCGGAAACAGAGCTGCACTCTACCTGAAAGCCTGCTGTTTGAACGACCTGGGACGATTCGAAGAGGCCCTGAGCGTTTTTAAAGAAATAGAAAAAAGCGGCGCCTCGGATAACCCTCTTTACTTCGTGGGATATGGCTGTGCACTGATGGGCCGGGGTCAATACGAAGAAAGCCTTGCATACTTCGATAAGGCACTGTCTCTGGCTCCCGGTCTTGAAAACGCCCTGATTTACAAAGGGCTTGCTCTTTATCTCTCAGGCCGGGTTGACGAAGCCATGGATATAGAGGCCTTTGCCAGGGCTTTCACAGGCCATCTGAAAGAAGAATTGTTAAAGACATACGGCTCGAAAGATGAAAAGTAATGTCACCGGTGCCGAAGCAACGGACCTAATTCCTGTCGTTATTATTGCCCGTAACATGGCCATCGTTAAAAGACTGAAGTCAATTCTGGACCATGAAGGTAAGAAATCCGTTCATTTTTCCGACCCCTTTGATTTTTGCAGAGAGATGAAGGGCACCACCCGATCGGTTGTTTTTCTCGAAAGCGGTTTTGTAAGAGAGTACGGTCGAATTCTTTATGAAAGACTATTCAGGGTATGCCCTTTTCTCAAGATAGTGCTCGTCTGCAGTCCGGAGGACAGAGATCTCATAAAGGAAGCAATGGAAAACGGCGTTTACGGTTGTGTGGTGGAGCCTTTCGACGCCTGGGAGGTCTCCACCATGCTCCGCCATCTTCTAGCAGACCTTGCCTTTAATGTAAGAAAGGTTGAATAACGAAATTGCCCAAGATATAGCCCTTTATGTTCCTACCGACCGGGTTATAATGGCCTGTTGCCTTCGTCGTAACCACTGATTTTGATTGCACCGCTTTCACCATTTCTGCAAATTGCCAAACGGCTATACTGAGTACATGATGGGTCAATCGTAAAGCGGGGGAGGTCTGTAGTGAATGTGGTTAATCTGTTGTTACAGCACGGGAAATCCAATTCCCGGAGAGTTGCGGTAGATTTTGAAGGAGATCTGTGGACTTACGGCAGGCTTTACGAAGAGGTTTTGAAGTGCGCAGCCTTGCTCAAAACGCTGGGAATCGAAAAAGGCGACAGGATTGCATTGCAGCTTCCTAAGGGAATGGATTTTATTTGTCTTCATCTGGGAATTCAATTCCTGGGAGCCGTGACTCTGCCTTTGAATCCGGCCTATTCTCATGAAGAAATCGAATATTTCCTGAGCGATTCGCAAGCGGCTCTGTACATCACGAATTCAGAAATCTTCGAGCGCACAAAAAAGGGTCTCGAAAACCTGGAGCACCTGAAGATTATGCTTACTGACGACATTAGCCCCGGAGGGCTGGAGCCGATTAAGAAAGAGCTGTCCAGGATTCCTAAACCCCATACGGAACCCTGCCGTGTTTCCGAAAACGACATATCGGCTATATGCTATACTTCGGGGACGACGGGTAAACCCAAGGGGGCGATGATCTCGCATAAAAATCTCATAAGCAACATGCTGGCTCTTCAAAAAATCTGGAGGTGGACGGAACGAGATGTCCTTCTACACGTTTTACCTCTTTTCCACGTACACGGCTTGTTCGTTGCACTTCACGGAGCCTTGAATAGTGGCTGTAAGACCGTAATGCACGCCAGATTCGACCCGGTAAGAACATGGGAAGACATCGAAAAACATAAATGCACTATGCTCATGGCGGTGCCCACAATTTATTATCGGCTTGTAAATGTAAAAGAGATGGTGCAATGCGACATCAGCTCCATGAGGGTCTTCATTTCGGGCTCTGCTCCGTTGCTCGAAAATTTATTTAATCGTTTTGAAGAAATCACGGGCCACAGGATACTGGAACGATACGGAATGACGGAAGCTCAAATGATCACATCCAATCCTTACGAACCGGAAAGGCGTATCCCTAAAAGTGTCGGCTACCCGTTGCCCGGTGTTTCCCTTCGGGTTGTGGATCCCGACGGAAAAGATGTCAAACCCGGCGATGTGGGGGAGGTGTGGATAAAGGGGGATAATGTTTTTCTCGGATACTGGAACAATCCCGAAAAGACCGGGGAAAGCTTTCACGAAGGGTGGTTCAAGTCGGGGGATCTAGGTTACCAGGATCCTGATGACGGAATGAGGCTTTATCTCGTGGGACGGGCGAAAGAGCTGATAATAAGCGGTGGTCTAAATGTGTATCCGAAAGAAGTGGAAAATGTTCTGGAAGAGCACGAGTCGGTAGCGCAGGCGGCCGTTGTGGGCCTGGCCGATCCCGATCTGGGTGAAAGGGTGGTTGCGGCTGTGGTTCTGAAAGCAGGTGTTGAATCGATTGATGAGCAAAAACTTATCAGCTACTGCAGGGAAAGGCTTGCGCCTTACAAGTGCCCAAAGCAGGTTTTCATGGTCGAGGACCTTCCCAAAAATGCCATGGGGAAAGTCCAGAAGTCGGCACTCAGGCGAATACTTGAAAGCAAAGTTTAAACGCATCGGCGAATTAGGTAACACCCATTATTTCTTGACATGTCCTTCTCAAAAGGTTACATAGCACGGCGCAAGGCAGATTGAAGATCTGGTTCAAGGAAGAAAATCGGGAAGGAGGGATATCGTTGCCTCATCATAAATCGGCAATCAAACGGATGAAACAGAATGAAAAAAGGCGCATGAGGAATCGCGCACGCAAATCGAGGATGAAAACCGCAATACGTGCGGTTGAGCAGGCAATGTTTGAGAAGGACATTGAAAAGGTACAGCAGAAGCTCCGGGAAGCCGTTTCCGTAATTGCAAGGACGGCCGCAAAGGGAACCATCCATCCCAACAAAGCCGCCCGGAAGATATCCCGTTTGACCAGAAGGGTAAACCGTTTTTTAGCCGAACAGCAGGCAGCATAGTTCCTAATTCAGGGTACGACTTGCTTTACGAAAGCTCGTGCCCTTTTTTCTTTTGTTTCATCTGAGCAAAGGCTTTCGATAACGACCCTTTCGATCAAATAGACCGGGGGTATTCCGAGAGATTTTATGTCCCTGTCGGCAGAGTAAAGCATTGCATGTATCCGGCGAAGAGCCTTTCCGGAAAACTTCTGGCTTTGATCTCTGAGTTTCTCAACGACGAAGAGCGGCAAATTAAGCTCTCGGGCAATGGTTCTGGAATCGTAATTTTCCGCCACATAGTCCTTTACCTGCCACAGCAACCGAAAATGCCTTGCAATCAGTGATACAAGTGCCGTAGCCGATTCACCGGCATCCATCAGATTTCTCAAGATCTCCAGCGCTTCGGCTCCTTTTCGGTCACCTATTTTATCGGCCAGGTCGAAAATACCGTAACTCACCTTACGATCAGAGACATTCAAAACGTCATCTTCCGTAATTTCTTCTTTATCACTAACGAAGAGCACGAGTTTCTCTATATCACCGTTTAAAACGGACAGATCGTGGCCCGCCAATTCGATAAGTATTTCAACGGCTCCATGAGTTATACGCTTACCTTTGAGCTTCACCCGTTGTCGTACCCAGGCAGGTAATTGAGAAGGTTTCAGAGCAACCGGAGTGATGACCTGTCCCCCGCCGGATTTTACCGCCTGCTCAAGTTCACCATTTCCCTTAACATCGTTCCACAGAAGTATCAGCCTGGCGTTAGGCGACGGTTTTCCCACATATTGCACCAGCTTCTTCAAACCATCCCTGCGACTCTTCTCCACATCGTCAAGCACGATTATCACTTTACGACTTATTATGGGACGCGTTCGGCAGATTTCTATGATATCGTCAAGATTAACCGTCTTTGCGGAAAAATATTTCACGTAAGCCGACGCTCTGTCTTCCCGGGTTATGCTCTTGATAACCTCCTCCCGTGCTTGATCTACAAGGAAGCGGTCGGAGCCTCTTATCAGATAAACCCCTGCATTAACGGATACATTCATGGCCCCGGTCACCTAAAAGCGGTTTATAAAACGATCGTGAATGCGCTGGGCCATCTGCTCCGCAAGGTATTCCAGAGCAGCCCTTCTCCGATTGTAATCCCCGAAGGCGTCTTCCTTCCGAACGAACTCTTCATAATAAGTAAACTGATTGTCCTGCCAGAGTATATCTCCCGTTCTGGCATCCTTACATCGGACATCAACGGTGACGTAGATCCTGGTCTCTGTTGTATGCTCAACTGCATCATGGGCCACATCGGTCGTGTATATTTTCGTAACCCTTCCCACCATAACGACATCTGCCCGGTCTTCCGGTACAACGCTTACCACTCCTTTTTTTATGAATTCGTCCCTGAGAGCCCTGGTGATGAGATATTCAAGGTTGGGCTCCGTCGTGGCGTTGGAAAACATGGGAATGGCGATCGATTCGGGGAGATTTCCGAAGTCCTTATCTCCTCCGCCATATCTCACAAAACGATAACCACAGGCCTGAAAAAGGCAGCAAATCATAAAAAGGATTACCGCGCTTTTCCACATCGATGGGCCGATCTTCATACCTTGTCCCTGAAATAACCCTCTTACGGGTCCCCGGTTAATTAGAATGAAGCTTGCATCCCGGCGGATAATACCCTCCGGGCACCGTTACTCCAGGCCACACCATACTGTTGGGACCGAGAAGAACCCCGGGATTGGTCACGGAATTACAGCCGATCTCGCTACCGTCCCCGATGATGGCCCCGAGCTTTTTCATTCCGGTATCTATCTCCACATCCAGAATCTTAATCTTGACCACCTTTCTGTTGATCTTCAGGTTGGCCAGCTTAACACCCGCACCCAGATTGACATCCTTTCCGAGAATACTGTCCCCGATGTAAGCAAAATGACCGGCCTTGGCACCGTCAAGCATTATCGAATTTTTAACTTCCGTCGTGTGACCCACAACGCAGTTCTTACCGATCAAACATTTCCCGCGGACATAGGCCCCCTGCCTGACTTCTGTACCGTCCCCTATTACCGCGGGCCCTTTTATCAGGGCGCCGGGCTCGACAACAACGCCCTTGCCAATCTTCAAACGCCTATCCCACAAAACACAACCCGCATACAGCACGGTAGCATCCGAAGTAACCTCACCATCGACAATAACCTGGAAGGTTCCTTTTGTGGGATCCCCTCCCAGGATCTCAAAATTGGATGTGTAAACATTGCCTTTCCAGATAACGGTTGTGAGGGATAGGGGAACCGCAACGGGGATGTCCTCTGGAAGCAGGTCCTTCTCGTCCGCCAGAAGTTCGTCACATATCGAACCTATGTCTGGAAGCACTTTCCAGATTTCGTCATACCGGCCTATGTAATCACCGAAGGACACCGAGGTCAGTTCAAAGAAAGCATCAGGCCGCAGTACATCAAAATTTATGTGCTCTGCCACTTTATTCCCCCCGGTAAACAGGTTCTATTTCTGCCCTTCCGAAGCCAGCAACCTCGAATGTTCTATTTTAATACACCTGCTCATCACAACCCTGAGACCCGCCTTCCGGGCTTTTTCGGCCGCCTCATTATGGGCAATCCCAAGTTGCATCCATACAGTTCCCGCACCCACCTTTATAGCTTCGTCAACAATGGGCGGCACCGCCTCGGGCTTACGAAAGATGTCCACCACATCAATTTTTTCAGGAACCGAAGATAGATCGGGATAGCACTTCTCGCCCAGAATTTCCGAACATCGAGGATTGACCGGTATGATTTTATATCCATGCTCTTTCAGATATTTTGCCACCCTGTAACTATCCCGATCGGGTTTGTCCGAAAGACCGACAACGGCAACTGTTCTGGCGGTCTTAAGAATTTCCACGATTTCATCATCCGGAGGATTGTATTCGGGTATTTCGCATCCCTGCATGACCTTCTCCTCTATTTAGATTCAGGTTAAACTTCTTCCACGACTTACCGTCTTCACGACGGTTGTAAGCCTCCAGTACTCTTTCAAATTCTCCCTTTCGCCGGGACAAACCATCGCTCAGATCTATCTCAAAAACCCTGTAACCCAGAGCCAGAAGCCCGGGAATCTCGGAAAACCATCCAACAGGAACTTCTCCGTAGATGTAGGTCAATCCGGAACTGCCTTTGCAAATATAGCGATCACCGTCGGAACTCACAAAGGGTTTTTCCTCCATGAGATCGGGCCGGAGTGCCGAAACCATCAGAGGAAGGCGATGATAAACCAGAATTACGGGCACAGCCGGTAGAGGATATTTTACGAGGCCCTCCAGCTCCGACATGGTTATTTCCGGTGATAGGGTCACCCAGGAGCATCCATGTTCTGCCAGCAGAGCCATGGCATATCTGTTTCTGACGTTTAATCGGGGCCCTCCTATAAGCGTGCAGGAATCCCGAAATTCCTCGAAGAACGAGAAATGTGCAAGGTTGTTAACTTCCCAGAGTCTGAATCCACGATCAACAAACCAGCGCACTGCTCTGTACAGTTCTTCTTCACGGACCACAGGCGACGGCAGGGACAGAACAAGCCGGTCCTTTTGATTCCTGCCCATTCTGGTCCTTGCAAGAACCTCGAGATTATGGATGTCTGCATTCAGGGAAACCCATTGAGCCGGGGAGTGGAAGGCCGCCGGAAGGTCTTTTACAGATCCAACTTTAAGAACCAGAGTCTCAGAATGTTTCTTCATCGAAGATCTGAAATCCCGGATGCTCTGATCCAGATCGGCCTTCAGACCGCTGCGGCCGGCGTTCTGCCGGAGGCCGGATATCTGAGATCGGATACGGTTCCATAATTTACGGGAGTCTGCAGGGCGTGATCCGATCTTGAAAAGCTTTGTCCCGACGGGAAAGGTACGCAACCCCGGTAGAAAAACCTTTTCACCCGGGGACGCCTGATCGATAAAATCTCCCGAAGTCGAATAAATTTCTCTGACGTGCTGAATCGGCTCTTCGCGCCCTATGCCGGTTACCGGCCTGAGCAGATCGTTTACCGCGAAAGGTTTCCTCACGCTGAGCCACAATCCGGAAACGTTCTTCTTTTTTCCGGGTATAACCGTACCGACAAGTATGCCGCTGGTCGTAAACCCTCCTGGGGACAGCACACTTTTTGAAGGACTATCACCCCAGAAACCGGCCGTAAGCTTCCTGGAGGGGACTTCTCCAAGCATCCTTTCGGCTTCCTGGAGTCTTTCCCTCTCCTCTTCGGCATCCCGGGCATCCAGAACGAGTCTATAGGCCTTTACAACCCGGGATACATATTCGGCGGACTTCATTCGGCCTTCGACTTTCAGCGCCGCCACCCCGGATTTCTTCAATACGGGAACAAATCCGATTCCGGAAAAATCGTTGCAGGAAAGAAAAAAACCTTCTCTTTTCCCCTGCCTGTAGCTGAGCCTACAGGGCTGTGCACATTGGCCCATAAGCCCGCTACGACCGCCCCTGAAGCTGCTCATAAGGCAAAACCCGGAGAAGGAAAAACACAGGGCGCCGTGCACGAAGACCTCAATCTCTATGGGTGCTTCCCTGACTATGGAAAGGACCTTCTCCAGGGGTAACTCCCGTGCCAGGACAACTCTGGAAACCCCGAGATCCGCCGCCACCTTTACTCCGGATAGGGTATGGATTCCCGAGAGGGTGCTCAGATGAATCCTTGCCTGTCGTGCAAGTTTCCTCAGCAGGAAAAGGGCCCCTAAATCCTGAACTATTATGGCATCCGGAGCAATAGAGATCAGATCCTCGGCAAGCCGAAGAAGCTCTTCCGACATCCCGGTATCCATCAGGGAATTAACGGCCACGTAAACGGCAATGCCCTGCTTATGGCCCCATTCCACCAGGTCAGCACATTCCCGAAGAGAAAAATTCTTCGCCGATGCCCGGGCGTTAAACCCTTTAAGACCAATGTATACGGCATCAGCTCCCGCATCCACTGCAGCAACAAAGGCTTCAACCGACCCCGCAGGCGCAAGAAGCTCCGGAAGCCTCTTTCCTTTTTCAGGTCCTCTATTACCGGTCCACATTCCCTAGTCCCGATTCATCCGGTCAACGAGCCTGCATATCTCCCGAACCGATCGTTCCATGATGGCTTTTCCCTTCTCGGGAGACGCCTTTGCAGGATCCCCCCAGACACCGCCTCGCCAGAACCTCCTTTTGTCTCGCACTATCAGGTAGTCCGGAAAGGAAGGGTATTCTTCAGAAGAAGAACCCCGAAGAGCTTCGGGCATTAGATACGCAATAATCGAAGTTTCAACCTCTCCGGCATGTGAATCATCGGGCGTTTCGACGATGCCGTCCCAATGTTTTCTTAAGTCGAGAACTGACAGAACCGCACACTTTAATTCGGGAAGGCGCTTTATCATTTCTTCACAGGCATCAACGATCATTGCCATATGAGTACCGCCGGCATGCCCGCTCAGGATAATGATGTTTTTCATCCCCTGATTATACAAAGACTCCACAAGATCGCAGATGACGGAACGAAGAGTTATACCCCTTATACCAACCGTGCCGGGATGGTCCGACGTGCTTCGACACAATCCGTACCACAAAGGCGGAGCAACCCATACTTTCCTTTCCAGAGCAACTCGTCTGGCAATTTCAAGGGCGTGAAAGGTATCGGTTCCCAGAGGCAGATGAGCCCCGTGCTCTTCCACCGAGCCAACGGGGAGCAACACGGTTTGTATATCGTTCCGGAGGCCTTCGAACTCCTTCATCGTAACATTTTCAAGAAGAGGCATGACCGAAAACCCTTGAAAAAATAGTGTCCACATGACGGGTAAAATAGGAAACGTCAAAGAGCCGATCCAGTTCATCAGGGGTTAAATACTGCATTACCTCCCTGTCCTCAAGGAGTCTATCTTTAAGGTTACCTCCCTTTTCCCAGACCTTCATGGAGTTTCTCTGAACCAGCCTATAGGCGTCTTCCCTGGCAAGTCCCTTTCGGGTAAGTGCCAGAAGGACTCGCTGGGAATAAAAGAGACCACCGGTGAGGTTCAGGTTCTTTTCCATATTTTCGGGATAGACCAGCAGATTTTCAAGAATGTCGGCCAGCCTGTTCAGCATGAAATCGAGAACGGTGGTGCTATCGGGTCCTATAATCCTTTCGACCGATGAGTGAGAAATGTCCCTTTCGTGCCACAGCGCAACGTTTTCCATGGCGGCAAGAGCATTGGCCCGAAGTATTCTGGCCAGGCCCGATAGATTCTCACAGCCGATGGGATTACGCTTGTGAGGCATGGCCGAGGATCCTTTTTGACCACGGGCAAAAAACTCCTCGGCTTCCCTCACTTCAGTACGCTGAAGGTGGCGGATCTCCACGGCAATCTTTTCCACTGTGCACCCGACCACGGCAAGTGTCGTAAAGTATTCTGCATGACGATCCCTCTGAACAATCTGATTGCTTATCGGATCGGGCTTCAAGCCAAGCTTTTCGCATGCAGCCTTTTCTATGTCCGGGTCTATGCTCGCATAGGTACCCACGGCTCCGGATATCTTCCCCACCCTAACCGTTTCACGAGCCCTAACCATTCGCTCCCTGTTCCGTTTCATCTCCTCATACCAGAGGGCAAACTTTAAGCCCAGGGTAATAGGCTCGGCGTGGACTCCATGAGACCTTCCCATCATAACCCGGTCTTTCCACCGAAAGGCCTGCGTCTTAAGAACTTCCATGACCCTATCCAGATCGGCGATTATAATGTCGGCCGCTTCAACCAGAAGCAGGGCAAAGGCGGTATCGAGAACATCCGACGAGGTCATACCTTCGTGGATGAACCTTGAGGAAGGCCCTACGTTTTCGGCAACGTTAGTCAAGAAGGCAATAACGTCATGTCTGGTCTCTCTTTCAATTTCTTCTATTCGCGATACGTCAAACCGTGCCCGCTGACGAATCATCTCCCAGTCTTCAGGCGGAATCTCCCCCCGCTCTGCACGAACCTCGCACACTGCAAGCTCCACCTCCAGCCACTTACGGTACTTGTTCTCAAGAGACCACAATCTTCCCATTTCCGGTCGGGTATAGCGCTCGATCATTTTCTGACTGCCTCCTCTATTCGGGATAATCCTTTCCGAGCTTTTCAATTCCGGAATGGGCCCCCAGCAGGATTAACCCATCTCCATCCTGAACAACATACGACGCCCGGGGTATAAACTGCAACTTCTGAAGGCCCTTATTGCGTACAGCGATTACCTGAAGACCGTATTTGTTTATGAGGTCGAGTTCTCTGAGTGGTTTGCCGTGGAAGGCCGAAGGAGCGGCTATTTCAAAAATGGCGTAATCCTCCTGAAAGGGAAGATAGTCCAGCATGTTGGGATGGTGAATTCGTCTGGCAAGCCCGAGAGCCACATCTTTTTCGGGGAACACAATGTGATGGGCACCCACACGCTTCAGAATTCTTCCGTGCTCTTCGCTGAGTGCTTTTGAATATATTTCCTTGACCTTTATCTCCCGGAGATTGAAAGTGGTCAAAATACTTGCCAGCATATTCGTCCCGATCGCAACGACGGCTATGTCAACGTCCTGTATCCCCAGAGACTCCAGGACCTCACGATCTGTTCCGTCGGCCACAACGGCTTCACTGATTTCCTGCCTTATTCTCTGAACCGCCTCTTTACGAATGTCTATGCCTATTACATCATGCCCTTTTTCATAAAGATCCCGACCCAGATAATATCCAAAATTACCAAGTCCTATAATGGCAATCTGCGCCATTGCAATAACCCCTACTTCCTTCAAAAGGAAACCAATATCCCGAGTCTTTCACTCGAGTGATGATAACTTTAAATCATGTACATTAAAAGGCAGGTTTTTACTGCAGTCCGGTAGCAGAAAAATTTTTGCTTTTTTCATTGAAGGGCCGCAGGAAAGACCCACGGCCCGGGTTATTTACCTGGCAAAAACAACTCTCGGTAGCCAGGTTGCCAGAGGTGGGTACAGGGTTACCACCAGAAGGCCGATAAGTTGCATAATCACGAAGGGTATAATGCCTCGATAGATGTGTCCCGTCGTGATTTGTGGTGGTGCTACGCCTTTTAAGTAAAACAGCGAAAATCCAAAGGGAGGGGTCATGAAAGAGGTCTGAAGGTTTACGGCAAAAAGGATTGCAAACCATAGAGGGTCAAAACCCAGGTGTTTCATAATCGGAGCCAGTACGGGAATATGGATAAAGGTAATTTCAATGAAATCGAGAAAAAATCCGATGACGAAAACGATTGACATGCATATGACGAATACTCCCCACTTTCCGTAAGGAATATGCTGTATGTAGCTTCTTACCCAGTGGTCGCCTCCGAGCCCACGGAAGACCAAGCCAAAGGCCCCGGCGCCGACCAGGATTATGAAGACCATGCAGGTTAGGCGTGTGGTGGCCTGCATGACCTGCCTGAGTATTTCAAAGTTGAACTTTCTATTCACAATTGACAGCAACGTTGCTCCTGAAGCTCCAACGGCGGCCGCCTCCGTTGGAGAAGCGATACCGGCGAAAATCGATCCCAGTACGCCTATCATGAGAACCAGGGGGGGCACCATAGCCTTCATAACCCTTTTAAAAAGCCCCTGCCTTTTGGCCTCCTCCCACTCGGCTCTCGGAATGGGTGGCGCCCACGAAGGCTTTATATTGGCAATTATGAGTATGTAAATAATGTATAGTGTCACAAGAACAAGGCCGGGAATGACGGCGCCTATGAAAAGATCACCGACAGACACACCTATTATGTCGCCTAAAAGTACCAGCACTATACTGGGGGGAATGATCTGTCCCAGTGTTCCGGCGGCGGAAATCGTTCCGGTGGCAAGTTCCGGCTGGTAGCCTCTTCGGAGCATGGTGGGAAGGCTGAGAAGCCCCATGGTAACCACCGTGGCACCGACAATGCCGGTGGACGCACCGAGCAGTGCCCCAACGACGACAACCGATATGGCAAGCCCGCCGGGAAGCCTCCCGAAAAGAAGAGCCATGCTCTCGAGAAGCTCCTCTGCAATTCCCGAACGCTCGAGCATAACCCCCATAAAAACAAAGAGGGGAACCGCAAGGAGTGTAAAGTTGGTCATAACCCCCCAGATCCTCAGAGGAAGCAGGTTAAAAAAGCTCCAATCGAAACCGATGAGCCCGAAACACAGCGCAGTACCCAAAAGTGTAAAAGCCACAGGAAAACCCAGCATAAGAAGAATCGTCAGCACAAGAAACATGATGCCAGGCAAAGACTCCATATCAGTGGCCTCCTTCCTTATTGCTTTCCGGCGGATCAGGTATGTCTCGCCCGATAATGGTCATAAAGCTTCTGATCATTAAAGGAATACCCTGGAGTGCTATAAGTCCGAATCCCAGAGGTATCATGGCTTTCAGAAGATACCGGGCAGGGAGACCTCCAGGGTCCGGAGAACCCTCCCGCACCGCCCAGGATGCGGCAACAAACTTCAGAGACGTTACGATAACCAGATAACAACCCGGAAAAAGGAAAAAAATACAGCCGAGAAAGTTGATCCAGGCGCGGGTTTTTTTAGAAAAGCGCTGATAGAAAACATCTACCCTGACGTGGGCGTCATACAGGAGTGTGTAGCCTGCACCTATCAGAAACAAAACAGCAAAAAGGTGCCATTCCAGTTCCTGGACGAAAACGAAGGTTATGTTAAAGGCGTATCTCAAAATAACATCTACGGTTATCACAACGACCATCAAAAGCGATACATAGGATATCCCCCGTCCTACAATTCTGTTTACCTGATCAAGCCGAGCACACAGCTTTTCAACCCATTCCATAGCTCCGCAATAAACCTCCTTGGCGATTTATTTCACCAGGCAAGAGCACAGGAAGGAAATATCCCCGCAAAACGCCCTCTCGGATCGGCTCCTGCCTCCAGACTTCCGTCTTCGCGTCTACAAACGGCACAAATAAATCCATGCCTCCAGGGTGGATCCTTAACGATCTTATGTCCTCGTCTCTCCAATTCTCTGATGGTTTCATGAGAAATTCTTTCTTCTACCCTAACCCGTCCCGGTGATACCTCGTGAGGATAAAACGTTCCGGGGAAGTGGTCGGTACAGAGTTTGGGAGCCTCCAGAGCCTGAGACATACTCATTCCGAAGACAACCATGTTGAGAAAAAATTGAAGAGTCCATTGATCCTGCTGGTCTCCCCCCATGGTCCCAAAAGCCATCCAGGGGCGACTGTCTCTGAAGGCCAGCGACGGGGATAAAGTGGTTCTGGGGCGTTTGCCAGGTTGCAGGCAATTGGGATGGCCTTCCTCAAGATAAAAAGTCTGAAGTCGATTGCCCAGAGGAAATCCCAGAAAGGGCACAACTTCGTTTCCGGAGATCCAGGCTCCGCTGGGAGTAAGAGCCGCAAGATTGCCCTTTTCGTCGGCGACGGCAACGTGAACCGTTCCGTAGCCCCAGTGTCTGCTCCGAAATATTTTTTCTTCCGAAAGCAGCGGGGACTTTTTCAGCGGATCTCCCGGCCGATGGTAAAGAGAAGCTTTCTCAAAATCTATCAATCCTCGCCGCACACTGGCGTATTCTTCATCCAGAAGCTCTCTCAGAGGCACACGAACAAAACGGGGATCGGCATAGTATTGTTCTCTGTCCGCAAAGGCAAGCTTCGCCGCCTCTATCCACAAATGCAGGTACTCTGCCGAATTGTGCCCCAGTGCCCGCAAATCAAACCCTTCAAGAATCTTCAGCATTTGCAGAAAAACGGGCCCTTGAGACCAGGGGCCGCACTTAAAGACTACAGTATTTCGAAAACTCACCCTGACCGGCTCTTCCATAAAGGTGACGTAAGAAGCCATGTCGTCATAGCTCAAAAGACCATCCAGCTCTCTCACAAAGGCTTCAATTTCTCTGGCAATGTCGCCCCTGTAAAAGAGCTCTCGTGCTCTGATAATACCCGCCCTTCGATCCTCACCCCCCTTTCTTGAAGCCTCTATAAGGGCGTCCAAAAAAGACGCATAAGCCGGATTTTTCATCAACCCGCCCGGCTCCGGAACCTTTCCGTCTTCGGTAAGATAGAGCTTTGCAGAATTGGGCCATTCATTTCGGAATCTTTCGGCACAATGCTGGATCCCGAATTTATCCATATAAACAAGCCCTTCATGAACGGGAAAACCCTTCAGAGCCAGTTCCCGGGCCGGGGCCAGAACTTCCTCCAGGGGCATAGACCCGAACTCGGCGAGCACATCCAGCAGAGCGGCGACCGCCGCAGGCACTCCTGCAGAAAACACCCCCGACGGCGGAATTATGTCAATCCCTCTCGACAAATACTCATCAATAGTGGCTTTCGAAGGGGCCTGCGTATTCCCGTTAACGGAAACCACCCTGTTAAGGTCTGCAAGGTAGAGCAACATGGGGCATTCGCCACCCGGGGTAAACATGTGAGGATTCACCAGGCCTTCCACAAAGGTTGCGGCAACGGCGGCATCAAAGGCATTACCGCCCGATTTAAGAATGCTTAGCCCTACCTGGGCGGACAGATAATGCTCCGTTGCAATTGCATGGCTGGAGCCTTTACATGTAAAAACATCTCTGAGATCAACTGACGCAGAGAATACCCGCATTACCTTTTCCCTAACGGAGGAAATATGACAAAAGGCAAAGCAACGAAATCCAGTCCCCTGATCTGAAAGATGGATGCCGTAACGACACCGAACATTTCTCATAGCGAAACATGAGTGAAATTGCAAGAAATGAAAGAAACTTGAAATGATACTAAACATTGTTTTATGAGATCATTGTAGAGTTTGTTAACGAAAATCTCAAATCCTGGAGGCGCTGGGCTATGGAGATAAAAGTAATGCCGGCGGGAGAATCAGAACGACGCCCCAAACCGAAAGACGAAAGCAAACTGGTTTTCGGGACCGTATTCAGCGATCACATGTTTATCATGAACTACGATGAAGGAAGGGGCTGGCACGACGCCAGAATCGTGCCCTACCAAAACCTGAGCCTTGACCCTGCAGCAATGGTACTCCACTACGGTCAGGGAATTTTCGAAGGCCTTAAAGCCTATCGGGCATCGGACGGCCGCATCCTGCTTTTTAGACCTGAAAAGAACTGGGAACGCTTCAACAAATCGGCCCGTCGTATGTGCATGCCCGAAATCGACCCTGCCGTTCTTATGCAGTCTCTGGAAGCCCTTCTCCGGCTGGACGCCGATTGGGTTCCCCGCAGTCGCGGTACGTCTCTCTACATAAGACCCACGATGTTCGCCACCGAGCCCGCCCTGGGTGTGCGCCCTGCAAAGCAGTACGTCTATTACGTAATTACGGGCCCTGTCGGACCCTACTACCCTGAGGGATTTAATCCGGTAAAGATTTACGTCAGCGACGAATACGTTCGCGCAGTTCGGGGAGGAGTAGGCGAAGCAAAAACCATGGGGAACTATGCCGCCAGCCTTTACGCTGCAGAAATCGCCAAAAAGAAGGGTTACACCCAGGTCCTGTGGCTTGATGCGGTGGAGAGGCGGTATGTGGAAGAGGTCGGTACAATGAACATATTCTTCCGCATAGAAGACACCCTGGTAACACCTCCCCTGACCGGGTCAATTCTTCCCGGCGTAACGAGAGAATCCGTAATCCACCTTGCCCGCCACTGGGGCATAAAAGTAGAAGAAAGACCTATAACGATTGATGAGGTTATAGAACGTGCCAAAGACGGTAGCCTTAAAGAGTGCTTTGGTACGGGAACTGCAGCCGTAATATCGCCGGTTTCAGAACTTTGTTACAAGGAAGAGCGGGTAACCATCGCGGACGGATCGGTAGGGGAATGGTCAAGAAAGCTTTACGATGAACTCGTAGGGATCCAGTACGGCGAAAAAGAAGACATTTTCGGCTGGGTCAGGGAAGTTCCGCTGGATAAATGACGTGAAGGGCGCCGCTCTATTTCAACAGGGCGGCGCCTTTCTGTCATATAATCCTGTCAACAAGTTCTTCCGTCATTTCGTTCCCGGTCTGCGCAACCCTGAGGTTCGCCTCGTACAACTGCCTGGCCATTACGGAATTTACCATTTCCCGCTCAAGGGCCACATTGGAGCCTTCTATAAACCCTTGAAGCAGCGTACCCCGCCCGTTTTCACCGGGATACCCAATCTGAGGCACACCACTTTCAGCCCCGGCTCTGTACAGAGTACCTCCGGCCGAAATGAGGCCTTCTTCCGACGGTACTGAAGCAACGCCGATCCGGTATTCATCACCCGCAGGAGCCCAGTTTCCGGAGGAATCCTGTAGATAGATTTCACCGTTTTCCGTAACCTTCCAGTTCTGAGCTTCCGGAAGCGCCGGAATGGGATTACCCTGAGCATTCAGGAGACGATGACCTTCGGGAGTAACGAGCTGACGGTCTTCGTCCAGGCGAAAGGTTCCGTTTCGCGTAAGGTACCTCTCACCTTCTGAACTCTCCACGGCAAAATACCCGGAACCCACAATAGCGAGATCGGAATTCATACCGGTCATGATTAGCGGCCCGGAAGAGAGGTCTTTTGTGACGGCAAGGGTTTTAACGCCGTCACCCGCAGGGGATGCAACGACATCGGCGGATCGCACCTCACCGGCTTTGAACCCCGGAGTCAGTGCGTTGGCCACGTTATGCGACGTGACCTCAAGCCTGCGGACGGCTTCCGACATCCCCGTCAAAGCCGTTTGCCCTATTTTCGATATCATTTTCTCTGCTCCCCGGCGCCTTCACTCCACATAATTTTCACACTCGGCGCACGTAAATCCCGGCCACATGGCCCGGGCTGCCTTATCCAGACAATCATCATAATAGGGGCAGTCGAAGTTACGAACTCCCTTTCCCTCCTTACACTTCACAGGATTTGGAGCGGGCTTTTTCGTAACAGGTTGCCTGGACTTCTTCTGCTGAGCATTTACCATTCCTTACCCTCCCTGACATAAATAACATCGACTGCCGCGTGAGTACACTGAAAATTTTAAATCATCCTCTCTTAGGTGGAAAGTCTCTTAAAGACCAAAGAATGATCAAACCGCAAAGAGCGATTGACCAACACACAAGTTCCATGAAAAAATTCCTCCTTTACAAAAGTGAGAATGTGCTAATTATTGTCCTTTGTTTTGAAGGTCAAGAACAATTTGACAGGGGAGCACGGGAAGTTGATGGAGCAGATACAGTCCGTAAAGGGCATGAACGACATCCTGCCTTCGGAAGCTCCGCTCTGGCGACACATTGAGGATAAAGCCAGGGAAATCCTCAACCGCTTCGGCTATCGGGAGATTCGTACGCCGGTAGTGGAAAAGGCGGAGCTCTTCGCCCGGGGAATCGGCGATACAACAGACATCGTAGAAAAAGAAATGTACACCTTCGCCGACAAAAAAGGCCGCCTGCTGTCTTTGAGACCTGAAGCCACGGCGTCGATAATTCGTGCCTTCATAGAGCACCAGCTTCATATGGTATCGGGACTGCGCAAGTTCTTCCTTATCGGTCCCATGTTTCGGCACGAGAGGCCACAGAAAGGCCGCTACAGGCAGTTTCACCAGATCGATGTCGAAGTTTTCGGCATGAACGACCCAATGGTGGATGCAGAGGTCATGTACCTGGCCTGTCTCTACCTGGAAGAGATCGGTTTAAAAGGCGTTCGGCTGGAAATAAACACTCTGGGCTGTACGAAGTGCAGACCCCGGTTCAGAACGGTTCTTCGAGAGTTCCTCCTCGAACACGTGAGCTCTCTCTGCCCTGATTGTGCCAGGCGGGCCTATAAAAACCCTCTTCGCGCTTTCGATTGCAAGGTTCCGTCCTGTGGTGAAATTGTGGCCGACGCTCCCGTTATCACGGACTTCGTCTGTGACGAATGTGTCAACCACTTTGATCAGGTTAAGCAGTACCTGGAAGAGCTCGGCCTCGGTTACAGCCTTAATCCCAGGCTGGTTAGAGGGCTGGACTATTACGTTCGCACGGCTTTTGAGATAGTTACGGAGCATCTCGGTGCTCAAAATGCCGTGGGAGGCGGAGGCCGTTATGACGGTCTCATGAAAGAACTAGGAGGGCCTGATCTACCGGGCATAGGGTTTGCCCTGGGGATGGAGCGAATAGTTCTCCTTCTGGACCAGACTCTTGAGCCCTTTCAGAACGGGCCTTTCCTTTACTGCGTTTTTATAGGCCCGGAAGCAAAGAAATACGGCTTTAAACTGGTACAAAAGCTTCGCAAAGAAGGCTTTTCCGTTGATTGCGATTACGAGGATAAAAGTGTTAAAAGCCAGATGAGGATGGCCCATCGTGTGGGAGCATCCTACGCACTTATACTCGGAGAAGATGAACTTCAAAAGGGAATTGCCCAGTTGAGAGACATGCACCGGAGTGAACAGTTTGTGGTTGAATTGAGCGAAATCGTAAACGAGCTTCACTCCCTGGCAGAGATTGAAGGAGGTAGACGGTCGTGACAGAACCGCTGGCGGAACACATTAAGCCGGAAGAAGAAATATCGGCAGAAAGGTTCTCCGAGGTCTCGCTGGACTCTTTAGGTGAGTGGAAGAGAAGCCACCACTGCGGAGAACTCGGCGCAGAACACATAGGGGAAGATGTGATTTTGATGGGGTGGGTACAACGCCGTCGAGATCACGGGGGTCTGATTTTCGTGGACCTTCGGGACCGCGAGGGTATCACCCAGGTGGTGTTCGACCCACAGCACTCCAGGGAGGCCCACGAACGCGCCCACTCTCTCAGAAACGAATACGTCATTGCCGTGAAAGGCACCGTGAGGCGTCGTCCCGAGGGAATGGAAAATCCAAAGCTCAAGACCGGAGAGATCGAAGTTCTCGTTCACGACCTGAAGATCCTGAATGCCTCCAGAACCCCACCCTTTCTCGTGGAAGATAGGGTTCAGGTCGGAGAAAATGTAAGGCTACAATATAGATACATAGACCTGAGACGCCCTTCAATGATGCGAAATCTCAGGACCAGGCACGAGGCTCTGCAGATTACCAGGAATTTCTTTTCAGAACGAGGATTTATCGAAGTAGAAACCCCTGTGCTGACCAAAAGTACTCCCGAAGGTGCAAGGGACTACCTTGTCCCCAGCCGGATCTACCCGGGCCGATTTTACGCCCTTCCCCAATCTCCTCAGCTCTTCAAACAACTCCTCATGGTCTCCGGCTTCGATCGCTACTTTCAAATCGTAAAGTGCTTCAGGGATGAAGATCTCAGAGCCGATCGTCAGCCCGAATTTACTCAACTGGATCTCGAAATGTCCTTCATCAGTGAAGCGGATATTTACGCCATAATCGAAGAGTGGCTTTATACCCTCTTCAAAAAAATAGCGGGTGTAGAGCTCCAGATACCCTTTAGAAAGATGACCTATGAAGATGCCATGAACAAATACGGAACAGATCGGCCCGACCTCAGATACGATCTCGAGATAATCGACGTAACCGACATCGTGTCGGCCTCTGACTTCCAGGTGTTCCGACAGGCTATATCTTCGGGTGGAAGGGTCTGCGTGCTGAAATATCCGGGCGGGGTTAAGTTTTCGAGAAAGGAACTGGACGACTTTATCGCCTTCGTTCAGAGATTGGGTGCTAAGGGAATGGCCTGGATAAAAATTCAACCCGACCAGTGGCAATCTCCCATTGCGAAGTTCCTGGATGAAGGTGTTCGTGCGGCTCTGACCGAGCGGCTCAATCTCGGCGAAGGCGACATCATCTTCTTTATGGCGGACCGACGGGATGTGGCTTTCCCCGTAATGGGAGAATTTCGGACCCATCTCGCAGAAAAAGAGGGCCTTGCGGAAAAGGGGAGCTACGAATTTGTTTGGATCACTCATTTCCCGCTCCTTGAGTGGAGTGCCGAGGAGAAGCGCTTTGTATCCGTCCACCATCCCTTTACGGCCCCTGTGGAAGAAGAACTCCATCTGCTTGAAGAATCTCCGGAGCGGGTACACAGCAGAGCCTATGACCTTGTACTCAACGGGATTGAGATAGGCGGAGGCAGTATACGAATCCACAGAAGGGACGTTCAGGAGAGGGTCTTCAGGGTTCTCGGGATCGGCGATGATGAAGCCAGGGAGAAATTCGGCTTTCTTCTTGAGGCCCTCCAATACGGTGCTCCACCTCACGGGGGTATTGCCTTCGGCTTCGATAGGCTTTTAATGCTTATGGTCGGGGCTTCGTCAATAAGAGACGTTATAGCCTTTCCCAAGACACAAAAGGCAACCTGCCTCCTCACAGGAGCGCCCTCTGAACCCGATGTGCAACAACTCCTTGAACTGCACATCAGGGTGGAAGTAGAAAAAGAAAAAACCGGCAATCTGTCTTAAAAGAGAGGGAATCATGGCCCGATGGAATCCTCGAAAACGGCTTCTCGATCACGAACATTCTAAGTTCTGGCGGTATGACCTCAGAGACGTGGAAGAACCCAATCTTCTGAGAGAGATTTTCCCTTACGACGAAGTGCCGAAAATCGACTTCGATCACAAGCTGGAACCTCTGGATCCCGCCGAAGACATGTTCATAACCGACACAACCTTTAGAGACGGCCAGCAGGCGAGGCCTCCTTACACAGTCGATCAAATAGTAAGGATCTTCGATTTTCTCCATCGACTTTCCGGACCTCGAGGCGTCATAAGGCAGACGGAGTTTTTTCTTTATACGAAGAAGGACAGAGAAGCCGTAGAACGCTGTAGGGCAAAAGGCTATCGTTATCCCGAAATAACTGCCTGGATAAGAGCCAGGAAAGAGGACTTACAGCTCGTTCTGGATATGGAAATCGAGGAGACGGGCCTTCTGACTTCCGTTTCAGACTACCACATATTTCTCAAACTGGGGAAAACACGACGCGAAGCTATGAACGATTATCTTGATGTTGTTCGTGCTGCGCTTGAAAAGGGCATCCGTCCCAGATGCCACTTTGAAGACGTAACCAGAGCCGACATTTACGGTTTCTGCATCCCCTTTGCCATAGAGCTTATGAAGCTTCGGGAAGAGTCCGGGGTCGATATCAAGATTCGGCTCTGCGACACCCTTGGATTCGGCGTGACCTACCCGGGAGCAGCACTTCCGAGGAGTGTTCCAAAGCTCGTACGGGCTTTTATCGACGAAGCCGGGGTGCCGGGGCATCTGCTTGAGTGGCACGGTCATAACGACTTCCACAAGGTTCTGATCAACGCCACCACGGCGTGGCTCTACGGTTGCAGTGGCGCAAACGGCACACTTCTGGGATTCGGAGAGCGCACCGGTAACGCCCCTGTTGAAGGCCTTATAATGGAGTACATCTCACTGCGGGGTACCACCGACGGAATCGATACGACGGTGATAACGGAAATTGCCGAGTATTTCGAGAAAGAACTCAACTACGCAATACCCGCCAAGTATCCCTTCGTGGGAGAGGATTTCAACGCCACGGCTGCGGGAATACATGTGGACGGTATCATAAAGAACCCTGAAATTTATAACATTTTCGATACCGAGAAGATCCTTAAGCGTCCGATCACCATAACCATAACGGACAAGTCGGGCATTGCGGGAATCGTCTACTGGGTAAATCAGAGGCTGAAGCTAGAAGGTGACAGGAAACTCGACAAGCGGCATCCGGGAATACAGAAAATTTACAAGCGCGTCATGGAAGAATACGAAAAAGGACGTAACACTTCCATATCAAAAGAAGAGCTGGAAAAATGGGCACGGAGGTATCTCCCCGAGTACTTCGAAAGCGAATTCGACCTGCTCAAACAGAGAGCCCGATCTCTGGCCGCTCACCTTATCGAGGAAGTCGTGGAAAACGAAGCTATTCGCAGCATGGATCCCGAGCGTCAGGAGCCTGTTCTTCGTACACTACTCGAACTTAACCCCTTCATACAGTATGCTTACGTAACGGATGCCGAAGGAAGACGCATCACCAGAAACATCACCCACATTGTGGACAAGGCCAAGTACGAGAAGGCTCAGGTTGGAGAAGACCTTTCCGACAGGCCATGGTTTATCGAGCCCATGCGCACCGGTAAGGTTCACGTTACCGATTTCTATACCTCCAGATATACCGGCGCACTTTGTATTACCGTCTCGGCCCCGATTCGTAACGAAAAGGACGAAATAGTCGGGGTCCTGGGCGTTGACATAAGGTTCGAAGACCTGGCGAGAATGGAGGAAAGGGCATCCAGGTAGGAATACCGAAACGGGGGCAGTCAATGAAAGTTGAAGGCGCTCGGGTGCGTATTTTAATGCTGAGCCTTATGATCTGCACGGCCGTCTTTTCCTGTGCCACGATTCCGGCGAAAAAAAAAGAAAAGCGAACCGTTAAAACGAAGGTAAAACCTTACTGCGTTCAGGATCAGTGCTATTTCCCCTTACCTTCCGCCGAGGGCTACGTTGAAGAAGGGTATGCAAGCTGGTACGGTCCGGAGTTTCACAGAAAAAGAACAGCAAGCGGAGAACCTTACGATATGAACGCAATGACGGCGGCCCATAAGACCCTCCCATTCGGAACCTATGTGAAAGTCACGAGGCTGGACAGCGGGAAATGGGTTATCGTGAGAATAAACGACCGCGGCCCCTTTGTCCGGGGTCGCATAATAGATCTTTCGAGGCGCGCGGCAAAAGAACTGGGGATGCTCAACGACGGCATTGCAAAGGTAAGAATCGAAGCCGTTCAACCCGCCACTCTGATCCCCTATGCGAGCCTGCAACCAATATGGGAACTTCAGCCCGTGCCGTCTTTCCGAACCGGTGAGTTTGAAATTCAGGTGGGAGCCTTTCTGTTAAGAGATAACGCCGAACGGTTGCGCAGTCGTCTGAAAGGATCGTACGATTACGTCGTCATCGTGCCCTTTGAATGTAGCGGCAGGATTTTTTACAGGGTCAGGGTTGGTCTGTTCAAGGATCTGGTGGAGGCCGAAAGGGAGGCGGAAAAAATTCGCAGGCGCGGTTTTCCCGATGCTTTCGTCATAGCAAGAGAAGGAGCCTGAAAATGATAGCCCTTTATTCATACCCCTCGGACGCTTCAGAGCAATTCCTTCGCCGCCTTAGAGAACGGGGAGCAATTGTCGATGAAACCATTGAAGCACGGGTTAAAGGCATACTGGAAGAGGTGCGGAAAAAGGGCGACAGGGCCATCGTTGAATACACCAGGGCTTTTGATTGCCCCGACTTCGAAAAAGCAATGATTGCCGTTTCCGACGACGAAATCGAGAAAGCCTACGAGGAAATATCAGGCTTTGATCGGGATTTTACCGACATCATTCGCAGAGCCGCAGACAACGTCCGCGAATTTCACGAGGCCCAGAAAGAAAGGTCCTGGTTTATGACCCGGGACGACGGGGTTTTCCTCGGGCAAATGGTCAGGCCCGTGGAATCCGTAGGTGCTTACATTCCGGGGGGAGCAGAAGGAGCCACGCCTCTTATTTCGACCGTAATCATGACGGTAATCCCCGCAAGGGTTGCGGGGGTTAAGGAAATCGCCATTGCCAGCCCTCCCAGAAAAGACGGGACCCTTCATCCCGGTTTACTCGTTACGGCAAAGGAGTGCGGGGCACAAAGAATTTACCGAATGGGAAGTGCCTGGGCAGTTGCCGCATTTGCCTGGGGTACGGAGACGGTCAAACCCGTAAACATCATAGTAGGACCCGGTAACATTTACGTAACAACCGCCAAAAGACTATTGATGGGAATTGTGGGCGTCGACATCATAGCAGGGCCGAGCGAAGTTCTCATAATTGCCGACGAAACAGCTAACCCCGTCTTTGTGGCCGCCGATCTCCTAAGCCAGGCGGAGCACGATACCTACGCCAGCCCTGTTTTGATAACCTGGAATAAGGAACTTGCCGAAGGGGTGATAGAAGAAGTAAAAAGGCAGGTCCGGAGCTTACCCAGAAGGGACGTGGCCCTGGAGGCTCTGACCAACTACGGAGCCTGTTTCCTCGTGGAAAACGAAGACGTTGCGGCCGAACTGGCCAACAGAATTGCACCGGAGCATCTCGAGCTTCACGTCAAAACACCCTGGGATTGGTTGGGCAAAATAACCAACGCCGGCGCCCTGTTCATAGGTCACTACACCCCGGAACCTCTGGGAGATTATTTTGCAGGTCCGAATCATGTACTTCCGACTTCACAAACTGCGCGTTTTGCCTCGGCCCTTGGCGTGCAAAACTTTTTAAGACGGATCAGCCTTCTCCACTACCCTGAAGAGGCCTTCTTCCGGGATGCTTCGGCCGTGGAAAGGATGGCCAGATGGGAAGGGCTGGAAGCCCACGCCCGGTCAATATCGATCAGGAAGAAGAACGGGTAACTTCGAAGACCCAGGAAATGTATCCGTCAATCCCGTCAGAAAGTCTCACGCCGATTATTTCCGGAACTTCGTAACTGTGAAGCTCCTTTATTCTGTCCCGGATCGCACCAAAAAGCTCGGCTCTGGTCTTGATGATCATAAGGCTTTCCGGATCATCGCACACTTCCCCCTTCCATGAATAGACGGATCTTATCTGAGGAACGATATTGACACAGGCTGCCAGTTTTTCCTGCACGACGGTTTTTGCGATTCTCGAAGCTTCTTCAGCATTCGGCACAGTAACGAGAACAACCATAACGTTCTGCGCTGCCGTATTCATAGCCTTCTTCTCCTTTTAACCCTTCCGTTTTCACAGACACCTCTGCCGGGTAACCAGCACCGGATCAAAAGACTACTCCTCCCGGACCGTTGCATAACAGGATAATGATTTTTTGCCGTGGTTCCAGCGAAAGATAACGCAGTGGGCAGGCATTTCGCCTGCCCGGGCTTTTATTTTTTAATCCACCCAAGCACTTCTTCTTTTTTCGGAACCTTGCCCACGGACTTTACTTCACCGTCAATGACGACGGCGGGGGTTCCAAAGACCCCGTAGTTTGCAATCTCCACGGGGTCCTTCACATGATCAATCTTTGCGTCAACACCCGCCTCCTTCAGGGCTTCTCTGACGATTTCCTCGGTTTGCTGACATTTTTTACATCCCGGTCCGAGAACTTTGATTTCCATGGTTTACCTCCTTTATTTAGCACAAATCTTCGAGCGATCCAGATCAGGGGCCTTTTTCATGATTTCTGCTATTTCGGGATCTTCGTTGAGCCAGTGCCTCAAGGCGCCCAAAAGAGTTGCAGCGTAAGGGCTGCTGGCTCCGTCGGCAATGCTGTAAATCACCCAGAGGCCGTTTTTTTTGCTTTTGACGAGTCCGGCATCTTCGAGAATTTTTAGATGCTTGGAAACGGTGGGTTGGGATATATTGAGCGCTGCCTGTATTTCGCAAACGCAGAGTTCTCTTACCGTTAAAAGCTTTATTATTTTCACCCTGTTGGGATCCGAAAGGGCCTTCATGACCCGTATAAAGTCCTTCATGGGCGTTCCTCCACAGCACATTCATGTATCGCCATACGGTAAAATAGTCAAGAAGTTTACCTCAACCCTTCCCATTTTCACTTACCGCTCCCGAGCTGGCAACTTCAACCAAAAAATCTTGCAACGACACGCCGCTTTAAGGAAGTATGTCTGCATCCCCAGCCCAAAACGGAGGCAGGTCAATGTTTAAAACAGCACTGGTACTGAGCGGTGGAGCCGCAAGAGGACTGGCCCACATCGGAGTTCTGGAGCAACTGGAAAAGGCACGAATATCCTTTGATATGGTCGTGGGAACCAGCATGGGAGCCATCATAGGCGCTCTTTACTGCTACACCGGCAACGCTTTCCTCACAGCCCAGCGAATGAAATCCTTCCTTCAAAGTGAAATCTTCACAAAAGGCCTTGCCCTTGCCGTAGAACAACCGGCTCTGACGGATCAGTCGGAAGGGGCGTTCCAGAAACTTTTTGCATCGTTGAAAAAAGGACTCTACTACACCCGCTCGGTTACCCGCCCGAGCCTGGTTCCCGAAAAGTTTTATCGCCAGGCAATTTCCGAACTTCTGCCGGACATACTGATCCAGGACATGCCCGTTAGATTTGCAGCGGTAAGCCTGGATATGACAAAGGGCGAAGAATACATTTTCACCAGAGGTCCCTTAAGAAAGGCAATAATGGCAAGCGCCGCCATTCCCGGCGTGTTTCCTCCCGTAGCAATAGGGGAACGCCTTCTGGTTGACGGTGGGTGGATCGATAACGTACCGGTCACGCCCGCAATTAAAATGGGAGCACACTGCGTTATATGCTCGGATTCATCCTGGTCGGTTGCCGAACTAACCCCTTTTCCGACAAACGCCGTTGAGGTTGCCTTCAGATGCAGTGACATAACCAGAATCCTTTTGACCGAAATCAAGAAAAGCCAGGCCGACTTTATCATTCGACCCGGTCTTTACGGCGTCAGGTGGTCTGATTTTCACATGTTCGACTATTGTGTTTCTGCCGGTCGAGAGGCCTGTGCCAAAGTATTGAAAAGAATCCGGAGGACAATCAGGATCAGAAAAATCCAATCCCTGGGCGGTCTTTGCCGTCCACGAAGAGGGTGCTCAAACCCGGTGGGAATGGTCTTTCACGATGAATTCCATGCGTAAAAATGATGCACGGGACTGTGACCACGTCCCACGGGAAAGGCATGCTGGAGTGCCCGGGTTATGTATTCCTTAGCCCTGCTTACGGCTTCACCGACTTCCTGCCCCATGGCAAGAAAGGCGGTTATTGCAGCAGAAAAGGTGCACCCCGTTCCATGGGTATGACGGGTTTCCACCCTGGGGGATTCAAAAAACCGCCAATCTTCCCCGTCGAAGAGAATATCAACGCACACTTTTCCCGAAAGATGACCGCCTTTCACCACAACGTACTTCGGACCGTAATCCCGTATTGCCACGGCGGCCTGCTTCATGTCATCAACGGACCTTATGGTTATACCGGTCAGCGATTCCGCTTCGGCTATGTTTGGCGTAACGACATGGGCCAGGGGTAAAAGCTCATCTTTAAGCACCCTGACCGCATCGCTCTTCAAAAGAGCGGCTCCGCTTTTCGAGATCATTACGGGATCAACTACCATTTTTTCTATCTTCCATTCCCGAACCTTCCGGGCCACGGCACGAATTATTCCGGCATCCGAAAGCATTCCCGTTTTTGCCGCATCCGTCCCTATATCTTCCATAACGGCATCTATCTGAGCGGCAACAAAGTCGGCATCGACACCATATATGCCCGTTACGGCGCAGGTATTCTGGGCAGTAAGAGCCGTTATAACGGTCGTTCCGTAAACGCCAAGAGCCGAGAAGGTCTTTAGATCTGCCTGGATACCGGCACCTCCACCGGAGTCGGAACCGGCTATGGTCATGGCCTTTGCAACCTTCACACCTGCCTCCGATCCCGTCAGAAATGAGTCCACCCCATGCTGGCAAAAAACTCCGCAGACACTTCGGATCCGTCATTCATCCGGATCCAGACCCTACCGGAACCTTCACGAAAATAGCCTATTACATTAAGCCCGACAACAGAACCGAAGATTTCGAAAAGTCTTTTAAAATCCTTCTGCGTTGTTGCAAAAAGAAGCTCGTAGTCCTCTCCCCCGGTAAGAGCCCATTCGAGAGGATCTTCACCCACTTCCTTCGCCACCAAGGCACATGACTCGTCCACGGGGATACTCTCAAGATCGATGACGACATCAACCCCTGAAGATCTGCAGATATGCAAGGTATCCTGAAGGAGACCGTCGCTTACGTCAATCATTGCCCGCGCAAGTCCTTCTGAACCGATAAACCTGCCCAGTTCCATCCTGGGCTCAGGCGCATAATAGTGGAGAATAGCATTCTTCAGAAGATCATCGATGCCGGATCGGGAAGAACCTTCCAGAATTTTTTGAAGGCTTTCGGCATCCTTTCTAAGGAGCAGCGTCAGGCCGGCCCTGGCTCTGCCCAGAGTTCCCGAAACTACGAGAAGATCTCCGGGCTTTGCTCCGGAACGGGTGACCATTCGGCCCTTTTCAACGCGGCCCGTAAGAAACAGATCAAAAACGGTATCTCTGGAAGTCCTCGAGCAGTTGCCTCCGACTAGGGAAGCCCCGATTTTTTCCAGGCCTTCCACTATCCCCTCGTAAAACTCCTCAAGATAAGAGACATCGGTGTGATCGGGCACGTTCATTGCCACAAGAGCCCACAGAGGAGTTCCCCCCATCGCGGCAATGTCGCTTGCATTTACCGCAACCAGGCGCCTTCCCGAATATCGGGGCGGAACTCTGTCGGATAAGAAATGAACTCCTTCAACCTGACCATCACAGGTTGCAAGCAAATAAAAAGGGCCCACATCAACAACGGCCACATCATCTCCTATCCCCACGACCACATCACTCCGCCTGTGATGCCGGAAGCGATTCCTGATGAGTTCGATAAAACCAAACTCTCCGAGGTCTTTAATGGTGAGCCCTTGCACGGTTGTATCTTTCCAAAAAAGCCTGAGCTGCAAGTTCCGGATCTGTGGCTCCCATGATTGCGGAAACGACGCACACTCCATCTACACCGGTTTTGTAAACCTCCTCCACGTTGTCCAGATTAATTCCGCCTATTGCGACAGAAGGCACCGTCGCGGCTCTGACCAGTTGCTCAAGCCCGGAAATTCCCAGGGGAGTTTGGTGATCCGGTTTTGTGGATGTGGCAAAAACGGGTGCGAAGGAAACGTAATCGGCACCGTTTTGCTCGGCGGCACGACGCTCCAGATCGTTGTGAACGGTGATGCCGATGATTGCGCCGGAGCCCAGAATTTTTCGTGCCAGATGCAAGGGCATATCGTCCTGGCCGAGATGCACCCCATCGGCTTCAACGGCAAGAGCCACATCAACCCTATCGTTTACCAAAAACAAGACTTCGCAGGACCTGCAAAGGTTTCTAAGCTCTCCGGCTTCTTCGATCATTTTTCTGGTGGAAGCCTCTTTTTCTCTGTACTGAACCGCCGTTACCCCGCCTCTGATGGCCGATTCGACCACATCCTTCAGAGACTTTCCTTCGGGAACGAAACGATTATCCGTAACGAGATACAATGCCAGCTTCGAAGAAAGAGCGGACTTCGTCGTCATGCCGTCCCTCCGATCTCCTTTAATGCCCCCTTGATGTGCCGGTAGAGAACGTAGGAGAGTGCAAAAATCTGATCAAGTACGGGAAAGTGCCTCGTAATGGTCTCATCAAACCTCAGGGCAGCCTGAGGGTCGAATTCTTCGTCCCCTTCCCAGAATATAACCATCACGGGTACTCTTGGAAAAACACGAAACACATAGGAGCAATCGCCTTTATCACCTCGAACCCCACCCAGAAACTCCACGGCCTTTTCCATATCTTCCGGATTCATCTGAAACATTTCGGCCAGGGGTCTCGTCGGGAGTTGATGAGGCCCCTGGAAAAAGACGAAGCCGCCGGGGAGATCCTTCTCCCCGACCCATTTTCCGAGAGGCTCCACGGGTTCGGCGTTTATGAGATAATTCAATCCCACAAGGGCAGTTTCAAAGTCCACGGTAAGAGCAGAAAAAGGCGGATCCACTTCAATAATTCTTCGCTCAGGGTTACAAACAAGGGTTCTGTTAAAGAAAGGAACCCTGTAGCTACCGCTCAGCTTGTCGTATTCAGCTCCGGAGGCCCGGCAAACATCATCTGCGGAAAGCCCGAGAAGCTCGTCCCAGAGGGCCGGATCTACTTCGTCGGGATCTTCATAGAGTCCTTTCCTGGGTTGATTCTTCAAAAGGGCATAGATGATTCTTATGGCATTATGATAGTGCTGGCGTGGAACGAGCACATGCCCCCATCCCTTCTGAACCACGAAAAGCCCATCATAAGCTGTGTCCTCAAAGGATCGAATCCAGAAAGGTATATTTTCCTGTTCCAGTGCATGGGCAACTATGTCGGCTTCAAACCTGTTGGCAAGAGTATAAACCGTTACATAGGATTTTTCTCTAACATCCATTTTCCACCCTTCGTTCTATCTGATATGTCAGGCCACCAGAGAGAGTTCCTTACGGCAAGCTCCGCACAGCAAAATCCAGCCTGTTTCAGCGGTATCGATATGGGCCAGCGTCTTCCTGACATGTTCAACCATATTCAGAGTGGCAAAGTAACTGCCGCAGGATTTGCACGCCACCAGCGGGAATTTACACTCAACCCTTTCATCAGAAAGTTTCTCCGTAACTTCCAGAGCCTGCGTAGGGCAAAGGTCCCGGCAGATCCTGCATTGCTCTACCGGGCACCTGCCGGGAAAAGACAGGACCCTGTAACCATCAGCATCTTTTAACGAAATTAACCCCTCGGTGCAGGAAACACTGCAGGCCCTGCAACCTATGCATTTCTCCAGGTCGATTTTAAGACCCTTCACCGATGAACCCTCCTGAACGGACATATCTGAAGGCCCTATACCGTGTTGCTTTCCCGAAATCCTCAACAGGCCTCATTTCTATTGCTCCGGACGGACAGGTCGCGGCGCAGGCAGGAATTTTTCCACTGCTTTCACGGTTCTCACATCCATCACACTTTATCGGATATGAATTGGCTCCAGTAAAGATGGCGCCAAAAGGACAGGCAATTTCACAAAGCCCACACCCCGTACAGCTTTCCTGCTTAAATCGAACCCGTCCCCTTTCGTACACAAGAGCCATCCTATAGCAGACCGAAACGCAGGGCGCTACATCGCAGTGGCGGCAGAAGGCAGGGAAGTTCACGCCGTTGCGAGACACCACATGAACTCTGGAAAGGCCCTCGTGTTCTCGTTCACAGGCAAGCTCACAGGCATGACAGCCGGTACACCGGCCCGGATGTACCAGTATTTCTGATCCTGCACCCTTCATCACTCTATCTCCACACTGCACCTGGTATCCTTATAGGCGGGAACCCTTGCTTCAGGATCCAAAACGTCTTCGGTCAAATTGTTTACTTCCGGAAAGTGGAAGGGAATAAATACGGTCTTTTCGTGAAGATTACGGCTGGATCGCAGGGGGAAACAAGCTTCACCGCTCGAAGTTTTTACGAGAGCCTTTCCGTGCACTGCCTTTTCTGCCCTTTCGCATCCGGGGTTGATTTCCACTTCTGCTTCGGGTTTGTATCTGTTCAGATTTTCAATACGGCGGGTTATGGATCCCGAATTGTAATGAATTCCCAGCCTACCGGTTATCAAAAAAAGATCGGTTCCTTCGGGGAATTTTTCTGAATAATTCACCGCCGTAAAACGCGCAAGTCCGTCATCGGTATAAAAGCGATCTTTGAAAAGAACGGGGGTTCCCTCATGAGCTTCATCAGGACAGGGCCATATAAGCCCTTCCTCCGAGTTTTTTAGCCTCCTTGAGGTAATCCCACCGTAAGCCGGTATGACTTCCGCGATTTCATCGAGAACTTCTTCGGCACTTCCGCAGTCTTTCCAGAAGCCGGCACGTCTGCCCAACTCGCTTATTGTCCATAAATCGGGCATCGCCTCACCAGGCGGTTCGACAGCCTTAAAAGACCACTGAACCCTCCGCTCCGTATTGGTATAAGACCCGGATTTTTCAGCCCATGCCGCAGCCGGCAGAATCACATGGGCATATTTAGAGGTCTCCGTAGGAAACAGGTCAATAAGCGCCAGGAAATCGAGTTTTTTCAGCGCTTCGGCAGTCTTACCGGAAGCAGGATCGGTCACAACGGGATTCTCACCCATTATTACAAGTCCGCGAACTTCGCCTCTGATTATCGCCTCGGGAAGCTCCGCAGCGGTGTAACCGGGCGATGAAGGCAACCTTTCACACCCCCACAGTTCCGCAAACCGCCTGCTCCGTTCGGTATCCGAAAGAGGAACGTAACCGGGCAGAAATTCCGCAAGGCAGCCCATATCACAGGCGCCCTGAACGTTGTTCTGTCCCCGCAAGGGATACAGACCCGTTCCGTCGCGACCGATATGACCGCAGAGAAGAGCCAGGTTTGCACAGGAAAGCACGTTATCGGTTCCGCGCCTGTGCTGAGTAATTCCCATGCAATATACGAGACTTCCTCTTCTTGCCTTTCCGTATGCCTCGGCCACCCTTACGATCGTCCCGAGATCTACTCCGGATATACGCGAAACCTTTTCAACTTCCAGATCGCGCAGGCTTTCTTCCAAACCTTCGAAGCCAACGGTACGCGCCCCTATAAAGGGATAGTCGGCATAGCCTCTTTCGATAATCACCTTCATCAATGCTCCGAGGAGCAACAGGTCCGTTCCGGGTAAGGGTGCAACGTGCAAATCTGCAATCGAGGCCGTGGCGGTTTTTCTCGGATCAACGACTATCACAAGGGCTCCCCGATCTTTTGCCTGAAAAATTCTTTTTGCTACGACCGGATGGGTTTCGGCAAGATTGGAACCGATAATCAAAAGGCAGTCCGACAGAGCCAGATGGGAAATGGGATTGGTCATAGCACCAGAGCCGAAAACCTTCCTCAGCCCCACCACAGAAGGTGCATGACAAAGCCTGGCACAATGGTCTATGTGAGGGGATCCGAAAAGGCGGGCAAATTTCTGAAACATGTAATTTTCCTCATTTGTTGCCTTGGCCGAAGCAAGAAAGGCGACCGATTCGGGTCCGTAGCGCTCCCGGAGTGACATAATCGAGCCCAGAATGCCATCGAGTGCCCTATCCCAGGACACGCTCTGCCAGCCTTTTTCGTTTCTAATCAGGGGAGTGGTTATTCTGTCGGGATGACCTAATAACTGCCATGCCGCATTTCCCTTGGCGCACAATGCTCCACCGGCAACGGGATGATCCACAACGTAGTCCAGTCCTTTTACTTCTCCGTTCTGAACGACCAGCTCAAACACACACCCTGCCCCACAAAAAGGGCAAACGACACGGCATCTTTTCATTGCTCCAGACCTCTGACCGCACTCTTCAAAGATTCTTTCCTGCGAAGACTCTCAAAGTCCGTTTCTTCCGTGAAAACCAGTGCCCCTGTAGGGCATGCCTCCACACAGGCCGGCGTTACTCTTTCGGGACAGCGGTCGCATTTTACGGCTATACGCCTTTCGGCCTCACGGTTTATAACACCGTAAGGACAAACCATCGAGCAAAGCCAGCAGCCGATACAACGATCGGGGTTGTGAGAAACGATGCGAGTAATCGGATCCTGATTTAAAGCACCGGTACGACAGGCGCCCACACAGGGGGCATCCTCGCAGTGGCGACAAAGGAAGGGAAGCTTACGCCCCTCGATATACTCAACAAAAACCCTTCGCCTGGGACGGGGAGTTTCGCCAACTGCTGCATAAAGGTTCTTACTCTGCGAGTGCTCTACGGCGCAGGCCAATTCACAGGACCTGCAACCCACACATCGCTCAAACCTGACGAAGATCTCTTTCATGATTCCCTCCTCAACAACACTGGCAGGTACGCACCTGGCACTTAACCACTTCTCATGCTAACCAGTTTATATTTAACCTTAAATGTTTCCAACCTTAAATCGAGCCGAGATTTTCCATCAGGAACAGGTCCCGGAATCTTTTGAAGGAATTAGAGGTTTTTTCTTTAAGGTAGCTGAAAGTCCTTTGACTCTATCCCGTAACAAAGCCCATTAGACCGCCAAATACCTGCACTGAACATCCCTGTTTTCGAGTAATTCTTCCTTTGTGCCTTCAAAACATATTCGTCCCTTTTCGATAATGTATCCTCTATCAGAAAGTCTGAGGGCAAAGGCCACATTTTGCTCTGCCAGCAAGATGGGAATTTCCTTCTTTATACCTGCTATCACATCACCGAGGAGTTCAACCACAACCGGAGCAAGCCCTTCGCAGGGTTCATCAAGGAGAAGCAGTAAAGGATTTAATACCAGAGCTCTGGCTATTGCCAAAAGCTGTTGCTCTCCTCCACTAAGCTGCCCTCCTTTTTTGTTGCGAAGCTTTCGCAAAAGCGGGAAAGCCTCAAAAACTCTCTCCGGTGTCCAAACATCTTTCCCGTCGTGTCGGGGTCTGAATGCTATTTCCAGGTTTTCTTCTACCGTAAGATTCGCAAAAATTCTTCGGTCTTCCGGAACGTAGCCTATGCCCATGCTAACGACCTGATAAACCGGAGTACCGTTGATCTTTTGCCCTCTAAAAATTATTTCCCCTCTAAAAGGTCTGGCATAGCCCATTATAGACCGCATTGTGGTGGTCTTACCGGCTCCATTTCTTCCCAGCAGGCATACGAGCTCGCCTTCCCCGACGTTTAAGCTCAAACCCTGAAGAACATAACTATCGCCGTAGTAAACGTGAATGTCTCTGACTTCAAGAATCAAGAGCCCCCCCCAGATAAGCTTCTTTAACCTGTTCGTTCTCCCTGATTTCTAAGGGCTTTCCCTGAGCCAGCAACCGACCTTGATGCAATACATAAATGTATTCAGCAACCGAAAACACTACCTTCATGTCGTGTTCGGTCAGGAAGAAGGTTATCCCCGTCGTGTTTGCAAGGTGTTTTATGAGATTAATCGTTTTATCCGTCTCTTCCGGGGTCATTCCGGCCGTCGGCTCATCCAGAAGAACCATGTCGGGTTTTCCGGCAAGGACTATTGCGATCTCGAGAAGTCGGCGATCTCCGTAGGAAAGCTCTCTAACAAACTTCCGGCTTAACTCTTCAAGCCCTACAAGTTCGAGAATACCAAGGGCTTCATCACGACTGTACCGATCCTTTTTTACAGAACTCCATATCCGAAAACCCTTCCCGTTACGCAAAATGATGGGAACCATAACATTTTCAAGAACCGTTAGATTGCCAAAAGTATTGGTTATCTGAAAAGACCTGGCAAGGCCCATGCGAAACAACCTGTGAGGTGGATACCCCGTGATGTCTTTATTCTTGAAAATAATCCGTCCGGAAGTGGGGCGAAATTTGCCGGACACCACATTGTAAAAGGTCGTCTTACCAGCACCGTTTGGGCCAATAAGAGCCGTCAACTGCCCCCACGGAATTTTTATGTTAACATCCTGCAAAGCCACGAAATCACCGTAGCGATGACTAACACCGTTGACCTGAAGAAGAATTTCACCCCTTGACGCCTGCATGCAGGAACCTCCGAAGGACCTTCAATACCGTTCCCAACACCCCTTCCGGGAAAAAGATCACCACAGGGATGAGAATGGCTCCCAGAACAAAAAGCCAGTTCTCCGTTATGTCCGTCACGATTTGTTCCAGCACAAAGAAGATCACCGAACCTACAAAAGGTCCCCAGAAAACGGACGATCCTCCCAGTATGCTCATAAGCACAGGCCGGGCCGAAAAACTCCAGTGAAGCATATCAGGGGTTGCCATACGGTTGTAAATGCAAAAAAGCATCCCGGCCAGCCCCGATAATGTTCCGGCTATGACGAAGGCAACCAGCCTTATAAGCGCAACATTACCGCCTGAAAAAGCCAGCCTCTCTTTGTTTTCCTTCGATGCACGAAGAATTAACCCAAAATGAGAATCCGTAATCACCTTAAGAAAGAGCATGGAAAGAAAAACCAGAGTCAGAACAAAATAGTAGCCGTTCAGGGGATTAAATAAGCTTACTTCAAAGAACACAGCTTTTACGGGGGGAATGGTACCAACGGGCAGGCCGTCACTGCCGCCCGTTACCTCCAGCCAGTTATGGGCTACCGTAAAAAGCATCATTCCGAAACCAAGAGAAAGCATTGCGAAAAATATTTCATCCCTCCGGACGCAGAAGAAACCGACAATCAGGGAAACCACGAAAGACAAAGCCATAGATCCGAGTATTATCAGCAGGTACGAGTTTACTCCTTTGGTTAGCATTATACCCGCCGTATAAGCTCCTACCCCGAAAAATCCGGCCTGCCCGAAAGAAAGGAGCCCTCCGTAGCCGAAGAGGAGATTAAAACTCATTGCAAAAAGACCCATAATGAGAATCTCTGTGGCTATCATGGTCCAATAAAGCGGAATAAACCGGGGAATCATTAGGGCAAGCACCATAAACAGGCAGATTCCGAAGTAAGGGGAATTTAACAGTGACCTGACGAATTTCCCGCCCAACTTCTCACGCCTCCTTTCCAAACAACCCGGCCGGACGCACCAAAAGCACCAGTGCCAGCAGCATATAGGGCAATGCCATCTGAACTCTTCCGGCAAACATGGTTCCAAAAGACTCCAGGAGGCCAAGTGCTACGGCCCCTACAAAAGCCCCGGGAAAGCTACCCATTCCTCCGATCACAACGACTATAAAACTCTCAATGATAATCTTTTCGCCCAGCGACGGCCCAAGGCTCTGATAAGGAACGGACAGGGCACCCCCAAGCGCCGCAAGCCAGGTACCCATGGCAAAAACCAGAGTAAATATCCGGGGAACCTTTAGCCCTATGCCTTCTGCCATTTCACGGTCGAAAGCCGCAGCCCTGATGATTTTCCCCCACCTGGTTCTCCGGAAGAAAAACCACAGCAAAATGCCGACGGCAGGACCGGCGGCCATGAGAAAAATCCTGTAAACAGGATAGCTTTGCCCGAAGAGGGTAACCGAACCCGCAAGTACTTCGGGAGGATCAACCACATGATATCCCGGCCCCCAAATGATCCTTACGGCATCGTCAAGCACCAGCAGCACGGCAAAAGTAAGAAGAAGTTGAAAGGTTACGTCCCTCCCGTACACGGGCCTCAGAAGAGCCATTTCCATAATCACACCCACAAAAGCAACGAGAACAGGCCCTATCAACAATCCCACCCAGAAGCTGGAAGTCCATTTCATAAACTGCATCCCCAGATAAGCACCCAGCATGAACAACGATCCGTGGGCGAAATTGAGAACCCCCAACACGCCGAACACGGCGGTCAGCCCCGAAGATATAAGAAACAGAAGAGTGCCCCAGCTTAAACCGTTCAGAAGATTTATCATAAGGGTATCCATGATCGTCCACTTCCCCGACAATTCCGATCCGAGACGAAAAGGAGAGAGGGTTCAAAGCCCCTCTCTCCAGACCTTATTCCATCTTGCAACCGGTCTGTTCAACAGGTGGCGTAACCTGATCGGCAGGGAAAACCCTGACAGGTTTCAAAATTCTGATGGGGTAGTTTGGATCGGCCGCCGTTTTGCCCCAGGTTGCTGGCGTAAGGGCCTGATGATCTTCGGGTCGAATCTTCACGAGACCCACAGGCAGTTCTATCTCCAGGCCTTCCAGGGCTTTTACAACGGCTTCCTTTTCGGTAGAGCCGGCCATCTCAACGGCTTTTTTATAAGCATAAACGGCAGCATAGGCGCCATGAGCATTGTAAGAAGGATATTGACCGTATCGCTTCAGGTAGGCTTCCCGAAAGGCAACGTTAACGGGGGATTCGTTCCCCAGAAACCAGTACCTCGTTCCAACCCATATTCCTTCGGGCATCTTGTCCTGCAGGGCATACAAAACTTCCGTTGCCGCTCCAAGAGTCATCAGCACTTCCCACTCGCCGTTGAAAAATCCCATTTCCGAAGCCTGCCTGACGAAATCTATCAGGTTTCCACCCCAGAGAGAAATCAACACACCTTCAGGCTTTGCATGCATAATTTTCGTGATGTAAGGGCTGAAATCGGTGGTTTTGATCGGCGCAAAAGCCACCTGATCATCCGGCATAAACAGGACATCAGGCTTTAACTCCTTAAGATACTTTTGAAAATATTCCCAGGACTGATGACCGAAGGCATAGTCAGGCCCAACGGTGGTCCATTTTTTTGCTTTCATTTCAGATGCCAGCAATGCCGCAGCCTTTACGTTCTGTGCAAGGTTAACCGAAATTCTGAAGGCGTATCTGTTGCACTGAGACCCGGTAACATCAGGTGTTGCAGCATGAGTGATTATCAGCGGGGTTTTCATCTCCTTTAAAAGAGGAACCACGCTTTTGGCAACGCCGCTTGAATCCAGGCCGATAAGACAGTCAACCCCATCCTGATAAACGAGTTTCCTCATCGCTCTTGCGGCGACATCGGGCTTACCCGTGGAATCCTCAAAAAGAGCTTCAACCTTTCTGCCGAGTATCCCTCCCTTTGAGTTTATCTCATCAACGGCCAGCTCGGCTCCCTGCCTGGCAAATTGTCCATAGGTCGCAAAAGGGCCCGACATAATGTAAATAAAACCCAGTTTTATGGGCTTCGAGTCGGCATAAACACGATAAAAAGGAACCACCACCAGGCAACACAGGGCCAGCAGGCCTACCAGGTTAAAACCCCACCGCTTCATAACCGATCCCTCCTGGTTAAGTCTGGTTAAACAAAGCAGGAAATCAATCCAATAGGGGATCCCTTGAAGTCGGGATGCCCTCTTTCGACCACCCTCTGGCTTTATAGTAATCATCACGCAACCGCATAAATTCACCTTCTGTTATAAGGGCCCCGTTTTCCAGAGGTTCGGTAAAGAATCTTTTCGGCAGGGAATCATCTTCCGCAGTCAGACCTTCTCGAAGGTTGAATCGCCGGGTATTATCGACCACCGACGATGCAATCTTCCTCAGACGAGCTCGATCGAAGTGCAAACCCGTGGCCATTCCATAAATTTCTGCAAGCTCATCCCATAGATAAAAATCCCTGTAAAACCGACAAAGTATTCCACAGTCATGCAGGGTACATCTGTCTTCAAAATCAAGGAACATTTCCACCTTGCCTTCAATTTGGTCCGGAGGTATCAGCCCTGCGAGCTCGGCTTTGTAAAAGGTACTCCTTAAATGACAGGCTCCGCGATCGCTGACGGCATACGCCAGCCCCATCCCTTTCAACACCCGGGGGTCGTATCCTGCAGGCTCCAGTCCTTTGACGTGAACCGCCAGATCTTCCATATCCCATTCTCTGGCAGCCCTCCGAATACCGTCGGCGAGAACCTCACCAACCCCTCGCCTGTAAGCTACATCTCTCAGAAGATTTGCAATCCCTTCAACGTCTCCATAGGTTATCCGGAAAGGCAACTTTCCCCGGTACGAAGCTTCTACGGCAAAAGCTGCAAGGTTGCCCGCCGTTATGGTGTCCATTCCCAGTCTGTCACACAGGTCATTCAGATAGGCAATGGCGTCAAGTCGATCTATTTCACAAAGTCCTCCAAAGGCATAAATGGTTTCGTATTCCGGACCTTCTATAACGAGCCCCTTGTAAGGCCCTTCTTTTATTTCCAGAAATTTCCCGCAGGCCATAAAACACTTCCTGCAGGCCCTGGGCCTGGCACCAAGATGATCTTTGAGCAACTCCGCACTGATGTGTTGCCACCGGTCGAAAAAGCCTTTACGCCAGTAGCGGGTTGGAAAACCGTTGACACTGTTTAGAAGAGCTACCATCATCGGCGTTCCGTAATTACGGTACGCCTGCGCTGCGGGGTGATCTTTCCAATCTTTAATGCTTTTTTTTGCATATTCCGCAAGTCCGTCGTAATCGTAAAAGGGCCTTCGCCGTTTCCCCGAAAACGCAAGAGCTTTTATCTTCTTCGAACCAAGAAGAGCTCCCATTCCCGTCCGGCCTGCAGACCGCCACCTGTCGTTCTCCACGACGGCAAACAGAACCAGATTTTCACCTGCAGGACCTATTGACAGCACGGCAGCATCATCGCCGATAATTTCCTTAATCCGTCGCTCTGTTTCAAAGGTATCAAGCCCCCATAGGTCGGTAGCATCATTGAATCTCACACCTTCATCGGTAATCCACAGCCAGACCGGATTGTTCGAGGCTCCCGAAATGCAAAGAGCATCAAAACCGGCCCTGCTTATAACATCGGCAGCCCTACCACCCGAATAGGATTCAGCATAAAAACGGGTAAGAGGAGATTTGGAAAAAATGCCGTGCCGACAGGAACCCTGGAGGGGGCTGTCAGAAAACGGCCCAAGCGCAATTATGATGAGATTGTCCGGCGAAAGAGGATCCACGCCTTCGGGGTTTCTCTTGAGCAGAAGATAAGTAGCCAGACCCTTACCTCCCAGATAATTTTCAAATACCCGGGATTCCAGAGGTTCCGTAAACCAGCTTCCCGATGACAAATCCACAGAAAGGAGCTTTCCGAAAAAACCGCGGACACTCATTCTATACCCCCGAAAAAATTGTTTTCCTGAACCCGAGATTCCAAATTCGAAACCCTTAAAGGAATATAACTACCTTTAACATCAATCATCGGAAAACATCAACAACAAATTCAACCTGTTAGCGAGCACTGCCCATGAAGGAAGATTATCGGAGGGTCACCGGTTACGTCTTAATTTCAAGTCCACAACAGGGTTGACCAGGGGATGAAACCCCGTAATTCGGCACTCGATGACATCACCCTCTTTCAGAGGAACTGCACCGGGCGTTCCGGTAAGGATTATGTCACCGGGTAGCATGGTCATGATTCTGGAGTGATAGGAAACGAGAAAATCCGGAGGGAAGGTCATATTGGAAACGACATCTTCTGCATGAACTTTTCCGTTTATCACGGTCTGTATCTTTAAACTGTAAACATCATCCACTTCGTCAGCGGTGTAAAGGATCGGACCAAGGCTGAGAAAGGTATCAAAGCTTTTGGACTGAGTCAGGTTTCTGGGATTTCGTCTGAGAATATCTTCGGCCGTCATATCAATTGCCGAAGTAAATCCGGCCAAAACGGTCAACCACTCGGAGGCCTCCACATTCTTACACTTTTTACCGAAAACAAGCACAAGCTCGGCCTCTCCGGTGGTTTTCTCCGACATGGTGGGTATCCTTATCTCATCACCATAACCGATTATCGTGGTGTCCGGCTTCATGAAACTGGCCGGTTCCTGCGTAGGGACCCTTTCAGACAAATCCTCGGCATGGGCTTTATAATTCAGGCCAATTCCCCATATCTTCCTCGGACGTCTGTAAAGGGGAGCGAAACGGACACTTTCCAGCGGCACGCAGAGATCTTTAACCTTTTCGGAAGACGAGATTTCGCTTTCACTGAACCATGATTTTATTTCATCAAGCTTTCCTTCGGTCAGAATGCCCAGAATATCAACAGGCCATTCTTTACCGAAGCGATCGTTAACTGAAGGCAGAGGCAGAAAGCCGAAATCCGTCAAGATTGCGGCTACTTCGGCGTCCTGGCGCTTTATTGCAGCAATTCTCATGAATCTTCTCCAGAAATCGGTCCACCTGATTCACACAGATCCCCCAGACTTTACCAGAAGCAGGTTCTTCATAATAGAAAAAGTTCTTCTCGTAAAATCAAAATGTCGGTGAAAATACACCTGATCGGCCCAGAATAAACCCCGGGCTACAGTAACCCACCGTCAAAAATCCTCAGGAAATTCAAAGTTTAAAAACCTTTCGTGGTCACTCCGCCAGCCTTTCTATTATTGCTCTGCAAAAGGCGGGCAGATCTTCCGGCTTTCTCGAAGTAATCAGGTTTCCGTCTATGACGACCTCCGAATCTTCCCACAGGGCACCGGCGTTCACCATGTCATCTTTGATTGCAAAAAAGCTCGTCGCTCTTCGGCCTTTGAGAATGCCGGCAGAAATCAGCACCCAACCGGCATGACATATGGCGGCAACAACCTTGCCCTTCTCAAAAGCTTCCCTTACTAGTTTCGTAACCGACCCGTAACGACGAAGAAGATCCGGAGCGTAACCTCCGGGAATGATTACGGCGTCGATCTGGTCGGCAGATACTTCGTCGGCCGAGATATGGACGGTCACCGGATAACCATACTTGCTCGTGTAGGTTTGAGAACTGCCCGTGCCCACTATTTTCACCTCAGCCCCTTCTTCCAGCATCCTCAAATAAGGATACCACAGCTCAAGATCCTGATAGTTATTTTCGGCCAAAAGGGCTATTTTCTTACCTTTAAGCCTCATCGCTAACCTCCGTTCTCATACATCAGCAGGCTATTTTTACCGAGTTACTGCTTTCCGTAATGAGTGGTCAGATAATCCACAATTGCCTCCGCTTCTTCGTCCGTAATGGATGCACCCGGCTTGGCCTTCATTCTCGTGACGGTCTCAACCCATTCTTCTCTGGATTTTAGAAGGGATTTGGGACGATCAAGTCCGTGACACACACTGCATTTGGTTTCGAAAAGGGCTTTACCGTCGTCCATCCGGGTATGCCCCTGATAGGGTAAGATCGAAATAGTTGCAACACAGGCGAAAAAAATTAACAACACTGAACCTTTTTTCATCCTGACCTCCATAATTTTACGTTCATCCGATCATCGCGGCCGAAATTCCGGCATCCTTACACTCAAACCGATCGATTAACAATGGAGGTGATTATTTAAAAAGCTCCACGACGTTGGTTCCCGCTTCCCGGGCAAGCGCAGGAAGGCCTCCTTTCAAGAGATAGGCATCAAAACCGAGCATCTTTAAAGCCATGGCAACCGGGGCAGCCCTCGTGCCGCTGTGGCACACGACCACGATCTTTCTGTCCTTCGGAAGCCTGCCGAGATTGTCTTCTCGGAAAAGCTCGTTCATGGGAATTCTGAGTGTGTCCGGGTAGGTCAGTCCGACAATTCCGGTTTCCTGAGGTGTTCTTATGTCCAGAAACAGGAAAGGCTCCCTGGCTTTGATCATCTCGAGAACCCTGGCCGGGGTAATCTGACAGGGCTTTTGGGCTACTACCTCGGGGGTCATTTGAGAAAACATGCCGTAGAATTTCTTAGCAAGTTCCGTATCAAAGGCATAAGTGTAGGCCGACAAAGCAGACAAAAAACATACCATCAAGATTGAAATCTTAGATAAATGCTTTTCCCTCATGGCATTACCTCCGGCTAAATTAGCATAATTGTTACGCTGATCCGCAATGTTACCGTTTATGATAATCACTTGCATACAAAACAGCAAGGCATACCGAGTTTATCCTTTCGGGATTGTGTGACTCCTGCCATGCTGGTCAGGTAACTCACGTAGTAAAAGAGAAGTTAGATTTACAAAGCTTTTTGGGTATCCTTCACGTTCTTTGATGAAAACGCAGCTCTTTGAATCCCATGCCCTCGGTTACCGTCATCACGAGGATATCGGTGGGAATGAAACCTAAAGATTAAGTTCCGCAGGTGGGCCTTCATCCCAACCTAATGGATCGGCAAAGCTTCTTTGGTTCGTGCCGGATTACAGGGGTTAAAATTTTATTGTGACTTTGATTTCACAAAAATATATTTTCAATTCTACAATTCAAACCCCGGAAAGGTATTATGGCGAACCGATGGCGTGACTGGTATGAACAGGGAAAAAGGGATTACGAACGAGCACTGCTGGATTTTCGTTACGGATACTACGAATGGGCATGTTTTACATGTCAGCAGGCTGCAGAAAAAGCCATAAAGGCTCCTGGTATGGTGAAGGGGTTAACCCTTTGGGGGCATTCTTTAACGGAAATGCTAAAAAAAATTCAGGAAATACTGTTTGTCCCCGAAGAGTTAGTAGACCTGGGAAGGTTGCTGGACTTCTATTACATTCCTGCCCGTTATCCCAACGGTTTTGCTTCGGGGAAACCGGCGGATTATTTCACAAAATCACAGGCCCAGGAGGCCCTAGGTGCGGCAGATAGAATCATCAGGTTCTGTGAAAGCCATCTCCCTCAATCGTAGTAAACTCATTGACCGCTTAATAGAAATTTCCATCGAAGCTCTGAAAACCTTTCCCGAAATCCTCGAAATAAGACTCATTGGCTCTTTAGCTGCGGCAACTCACAGCGGGACGAGCGATGTGGATCTTCTGATAAAGCTAAAAAAAGCACCTGATAATCCCCTTCAGACGATAAAAAATTATTATTTCTTCTTCTCAAAACGCCTGGGTCTGGCACTAGACATCTTTTGCGTAGATTCGTCATCAGGAGACGATCGCGAAAAAATCTTTGAAAAAAGCCTGATTCTGGCTTCCCGAGAAAATCTCTCCGAAAGGCTAAACTGCTGAAATCCGACACGATCCGATCACTCAGCCACAATCATCAGCACCTTTCAGTCAGGAAAACACTTCGATCCCGGGATAGTGGAACTTTTTCTCAAAATAATCGAAGAAGAAAAGGAACCTCATTAAAGAAACAGCACAGGTCTTAAACGCGTTTTCTCGCTATGATCAAAGCCGAGGTGACATGATCATCGACGCCAACCCCCGGTGCCCAGTCTCTGATAAAAGAACTGCTTCCCGGAACAGGCTCAATACTGATATCGACAAAACCGACCTTCCTGAGAATCCTTTCGATCTCTTCCGCCGTAACAGCACCCGATATGCAACCTGCATAAAGATCCGGATTCCTTTTTATCTCCTGCGGCAACTCTTTAAGCGCCAAAATGTCTGAAATCGCCAGTCTTCCTCCGGGTTTCAACACCCTGAAAGCCTCACGAAATACCCGCTCCTTCTCAGGCGAAAGGTTTATAACGCAGTTTGAAATGACCACATCGACGCTTTCATCGGCAACAGGCAGTTTTTCTATATCGCCAAGCCGAAAATCAACGTTTCTGCATCCGGCTTTTTCGGCGTTTTCCCTTGCCCTGGCAATCATTTCCGGGGTCATATCAACACCGATTACGAGTCCCTCCTCTCCAACCTCGCCCGCTGCAATGAGGCAATCAAACCCGGCTCCGCATCCCAGATCAAGAACGGTTTCACCCCGTTTAAGACATGCCGACCTCAGGGGATTTCCGCAACCGAGCCCGAGATTTGCCTCCCGGGGAACTCTCTCAAAAACATCCGGGGAATATCCGAGTTTACCGAATACTTCATCATTTTTCTGAGGGCCGCCACAGCAGGAAAGGACTTCGTTGCAACAACCTTTGCGATGCCCAGAGGCAATTTTGCCGTAGTAGTTGAGAAGCATCCTTCGAACTTCTTCTTTTTTATCTTTCATCGTCATCCTCACTGTTTTTTGAGCTGTTATCGAACCTTTCTTCTGGAAGATTTAGAGGCCATTGTCGAGGGCAACATGCTTCAAAGGCATCTGCAAGGGCTCGCAGGAAGCGTATTAATTCACCCGTATTGATCGAATACCGAACTTCCTTGCCCTTTTTTCTGGCAAGAAGAATACCGGCATCCCTGAGGATTGCGAGATGCCTCGACACTACGGATATGTCCACCGGTAAATTTTCGGCTATTTGAGTTACCGTAAGCGGCATTTGTGATTTACTGAGCACGCATACGATGGCTATGCGATTGGGATCGGTAAGGGCTTTAAAGAATTCTGGAGACAGAAGCCTTTCCAGTGCTTCGGTTTCTTTACAGCAATTCATGGTTTTTTTCCGGTTCCCGTTCGTGTATGTTTGCACAATCGTGCAATTAAAATACCCCCTTCCGGGCGTTGTGTCAAGCAGAATGTCCCACCCTGTTTCGGCAACCCTTCAAATCGACCGCTTACACCAGATCCGTGGACTCAGCACCCTGCAGGTTAAGCAAACCAACCACAAAGTTTTGCTTACTTAGAATTTTTAATCTATGCTAAAAAAGAAAAGTCCGTCCGGGACGGCATTAATCTGCAGCTTTTCGAAGGTTCCACAGGCAAAATGAAAATAAAAATCAAAAATAAAAACTTTGTGTCCCGCCCGGTTCTTTTAATTGCGCTAATGTTTTTCTTAAAGATCTCTTTATCGGCTACCCCCTCCGTAGCCCTGGATCTCACAACTCTTAGCCTCGAAGAACTTATGAATATAGAAATTTCATCCGTTACCAAAAGAACTCAGAAAGTGAAAGATGCTCCGGGGGCCGTCTATGTGATCACAGCCGAAGATATCCGAAGATCCGGAGTCACAACCGTTGCGGATCTCTTTCGGATGGTTCCCGGTGTTCACGTTGCCAAAATAGACGCCCAGGCCTACGCCGTTTCAGTACGGGGCTTCAACGATCGTTTTGCCAACAAACTTCTGGTACTTGTGGATGGAAGAACCGTTTACAACCCTCTTTTTTCCGGCGTTTTCTGGGAGTATCTGGATACCATACTGGAAGACATAGAGCGAGTTGAGGTAATCAGAGGGCCCGGCGGGAGCATCTGGGGAGCAAACGCCGTAAACGGCATTATAAACATCATAACGAAAAAGGCTTCCGATACACAGGGACTGTATGCGTCGGCAGCAGCGGGCACCAAGGATCGGGAGATCCTGTCCCTTCGATACGGGGATTCAATCGGCAAGGATGGAGCTTACCGCGTCTATCTGAAAGCCAGAGAGCACGACGAAGGGAAAAAGATCAACGGAGAAAAGGATGTTGACGACTGGCGAGAAATCATGGGCGGTTTTCGACTGGATCTGAGGCCGTCCTACGGAGAATCTATTATGTTCCAGGGGCAAGTACAGCATTGGAAGGGAGATCATCTGGAAATTACCCAGAACCTGGCCGGCCCTGCCTTTAGCTGTCACATCTGCCATTCTTCTACAAAGGTGTACGACTCGGTTTACTTTTCAGGTCAATGGCGTCGTGAAAACAGTACCGGCAATGCTCACCAGATTCGGGCTTTTGTTCAATACGAAAAGTCCACGGGAAGCGCAGTAATGGACTGGAACAACACCGTTTTTGATGTTGAATATCAGCGGGAACTCAGGTGGAAAGAGCGTCATTGGTGGACCTGGGGAGCGGGTTTTCGTTTCTACCGGACGGACACAAAGGGAATTCACGGCTACCGTCTTGACCCGGAAGCAAACGAATGGGTGATACTCAATGCTTTTCTTCAGGACGAATTGGCATTAATTCCGGACAAACTCACTTTCGTGGTCGGCACCAAGGCGGAATATCATGAAAACGTCGGGATCGACCTTCAGCCAACAGGACGCCTGATGTGGAAAATAAACGATAAAAACAGGCTCTGGGCGGCAGTATCAAGAGCGATAAGGACGCCGTCCAGAGGGGAATTAACGGGGAATACACGAGTTGCCTTTCCAGGTTCGCGACAATCTCCGGAAGACATCGTCCTGTTTAAAGCTTACGGAAACGAAGATCTGGATTTTGAAGAGTTGCTTGCCTTTGAAGCGGGATACCGCTCCCAGTTCTCCGAAAGACTTACGCTCGACATGGCGGTATTCTACAATCGCTATGATAACCTTTCGGCAGTTCCGGAGCCTGAAAATTTCACATTAACCCTCGACCCTGTACCACACTTCGAAGCGACAACCCAAATAGAAAACATCATGAACGGAGAGGTTTACGGACTGGAAGTTGAAGCAAACGCCAGCCTTACGGACTGGTGGAGGCTGAAGGCTGCTTACACCTTTACAAAACTTTTTCTTCATCCGGAAGGCGAGCAAAACACCCTATTCTGGGGAGAAGACTTTGAGAAAGCGTGGCCCTCCCATATCCTATCCCTGCGCTCCCAGTGGGATTTACCGGCGAATCTGGAACTGGATCTGTGGATGCGTTACGTCAGTGACCTTCAGGCACAGGACATTCCTTCCTATTTTACGGCCGATCTGCGCCTGGCCTGGCGGCCACGACCCAATCTGGAGGTGAGTCTGGTGGGGCAAAACGTATTTGATCCGGTTCATCCCGAGTTCGGAAAATGCTTTGTTTTGCCGTCTCCGGTCGGTGAAGTAGAAAGGTCTTTTTTCTTCAGGATCAACTGGTCTTTTTGAATTCGGACGAAAAGTTAATTGGTTAACATGAAGTTGCAAACTCTACTTACCCTGATCGCCTTCTGTACGGTCTTTCTGTTAACGGATGTATCCTCCGATCAGAATTCTCCGGCATATGATTCGGGAATCTCCGAAGAAAGGCTTAAAGCCGCTTTTGTTTACAACTTCCTCAAATTCACCGAATGGCCGTCGAGATCTGACGAAGAAGATACCCTTCTTCTGTGCACCTCCGCCCCTCCAGCCATGACAGAAAGCCTAAAGGACCTTGAGGGCAGGAAAATCGGTAAGAGAACCGTAAAAGTTTTAGAACTCGAGAAAGCAGGTAACGATAGAATTTGCCATGCCCTGTTTATTGATGATAGTTCAAATAATGCAATGGTCCCTTCGCTTTTGCATAAGTTCCGCAATGATCCCGTTCTAACCATAGGCGACAGGCCCGACTTTTGCCGGATGGGGGGCATTATCCAGCTTTTTCGGGAAGGGAATAAACTCCGATTTAACATAAATCTGCGTCAGGCCAGGAAGTCCGGAATCAAGATCAGCTCCAGGCTGTTAAAACTGGCCCGACGAGTTATAGAATAGCTTGGCCGGGAGGAAATAAAATGTCCGCCTTTGCTTCTTGGCCCATCAGAAAGAAGCTAACAGGCCTTATGATACTTGTCAGCGCCGCCACTCTTGCTCTGGCCTCCCTGGGATTCATCGCATTTCAATGCTACGAATTTTCCTTAAACGCCATACAGCAACTTTCCAGCATCACCAGGGTTTTAAGTGCCAATTGCGTCGCTCCCCTCAGCTTTAACGATGAAGCCGCCGCAGCCGATACACTCCAGTCGTTGAAATCCGTAGGCGACATCAGGGCGGCTTTTGTCTTCCGACCGGACAAAAGCATCTTCGCTTCCTATCTCAGGGAGGGTGAGTCAGAAAGTGAGATGATTCAACATGTGATGAAGGAATTGGAAAGAGCTAACTGGTACGGTGGTCAAGTCTCCAGAATACTTGAGATATTCGCCAAGGGTGAACTGGACGTGATGGAGCCCGTCGTCTTTGAAAAAGAAATTCTGGGCTTCATCTATGTAACTCGCGACATGACCGCTTTATATGCAAGCATATTTAAAGGTCTCCAGATAGTCGTTGCCGTGTTTTTCATATCAATCTTCCTGGGCTTTCTCATTGCATCCCGCCTTCATCACATCGTTTCCGATCCGGTCGTGGCCCTTCACAGAGCTATGCAACGAATATCCAGAGAAAAAGATTATTCCCTCAGGGTGCGCAAGAGATCGGATGACGAGCTGGGCAGTCTGGTTGACATGTTCAACGAAATGCTCGAACAGATTGAAGAACGCGACAAAGAATTGCAAAAGCACAGAGAGCGTCTGGAAGAGCTGGTTTCCCGCCGGACCGAGGAACTCGTCAGATTAAACGAGGAACTGGAGCGGAAGCTTGATGAGCTCAGAGAAGCAAAAGACGCTGCCGAAGCGGCAAGTCGTGCCAAAAGTCAGTTTCTGGCTAATATGAGCCACGAGATACGAACACCTCTTAACGGAATTATAGGAATGACAGATCTCCTGTTACGAACCGTACTGGACGATCATCAGAGGCAACTGGCAGAACACGTAAAGGATTCAGGCCAGATCCTCCTTTCGATCATAAATGACATACTGGACTTTTCCAAAATAGAAGCAGGCCGAATGGAACTCAACATGACGGAATTCCGGCTTAAGGAACTAGTCGAAGAAGTGGTAGCCCTGTTTGCCGAGCCGGCAGAACGAAAAGGGCTGGAGCTGATCTGTGCCCTGGATCCCGACCTTCCGGCCAGTGTCGTAGGAGACCCTGACAGAATCCGCCAGGTTCTTATCAACCTTATAGGAAATGCCGTCAAGTTCACCGAGAGCGGCGAAGTAGTCTGCAGAGTTTCCCTTGCTAAAAGCGGAGCTGCCCGCTCAACAAGGGCCTTGATTCACTTTTCTGTAAAAGACACCGGAATCGGGATTCCCAAGGATAAACAGGATGTTATCTTCGAGGCTTTTGCTCAGGCCGACGGTTCCACTACGCGTCGCTTCGGAGGTACAGGTCTGGGGCTTGCGATAGCTCGAAGTCTTGTGGAACTTATGGGAGGAAGACTTGAGCTGGAAAGTGAGCCCGGTAAAGGGACGATCTTTAGTTTCTGCCTCGACTTACCTGTGGTTTCCTGGGAAGAACATGCTGAAAAAACGGCAGACGGTCCGCTTTCGGGGCTTTGTGTCCTGGTGGTTGACGATCACCCGGTAAATCGCGAAACCCTGGTGGGCACATTAAAAAAGTGGGGAACCCTTCCCGATGAAGCAGAAAACGGTTATGAGGCCCTGGAAAAGATAGAAAAAAGAGTTTCTGAAGGTAGCCCCTACGATGTGGTTATCGCCGATGCGGACGCTCCTGAAATGAGCGGCCTTGAGCTTGCGAGGGCAATCAGGCAAAATCCGGCTACATCGGACACATCGGTGGTGATCATTTCGTCAGTAAGTAAAGTAATTAACGGATCAAAAGATGAACACGGAATAAGCTGTTGGTTAACCAGGCCGGTAAAAACTTCACTGCTCTACGACTGTCTGATGAACCTGAAAAAAACGACTTCTTTACTTCCGTGGACGACTGCCGCCGACGCGGGGGACGAAAAAATTCCGGAAACCACGGCGGCCTCTTCCGGAGGGAACGGGAAAATCCTCGTCGTGGAAGACAACCCCGTGAACCAGGAATACTGTCGCCAGGTCCTGAAACTTCTCGGTTACGGCGTTGACATAGCTTCCAACGGAAAGGAGGCTCTTAAAAAACTCAAATCGGAAGGCTACGATTTAGTGTTTATGGACTGTCAGATGCCGGAAATGGATGGCTACGAAACCACAAAGGAACTGCGACGCATGGAACATGAAGGCCTGACGCCTCGAAAAAAAACCCCCGTCGTGGCACTTACGGCACATGCAATGAAAGGAGATAAAGAAAAATGTCTTAATGCCGGGATGGATGATTACCTGAGTAAGCCTTTTACGGTGGAACAAATGAAGGCAATAATCGAGAAGTTTCTGGGATCCCGGACCACTGCACCGGTAGAGGATTCGCACAGGAGGGAAAGTCTCGATCAAGACCGCCCAAGCCCCCCTGTTCTCGATAAATCGGTTCTGGACAAAGTTCGCTCTTTCAGCGGCAACGACGAAGAAGAATTTCTCAAACGCATGGTTAAACTATACTTGGATCGTTCCTCCGAACTGCTCATGGAAATGCACGACGCCGCAGCGAGAGGAGACCTCGAAGCGTTTCACCGCGCGGCTCATAGCCTCAAGTCCAGCAGTGCCCTGATGGGAGCAATGACCGTTTCAGAAATTGCCAGAGAGATTGAACTTAACACCATAGATAAATGGCCCTCGAATACCCCGAAGTTGATCGAAAAACTCGAAGAGGAACTCCGCAAGGCCCAGAGGGCTTTCGAAGAGATTCTATCCCGGGAAAGTCGATCAAGGTAACCCATCTTAATCCATTTTTAATTTATTGATCATCTTTTTTTTGAAAAAATCCTGCACAACTCCGTAATAACTGATGAGGCATTGAATATTGCCGTTACTTTGATCATAATCGCTACAGTTAACGGAGCCCTGCAGGGAATTTATGGATTTTAGCCGATCAGGGAGATGGAAAATGGGCATCCTCTGGACGGGAAACCCCTTTGTTGATGCCGGTATTGCGGCAATCCTGGCCGCAACGGAAACCTTAAAACCAGAAGAAGTAAAAGACGAAGAATTGAGGAAAGCAGCGGAAAGGCTGGAGCAAATACTTCTCAGCGACCAGAGCCTCGGAATTAATGTCGAAGATTCTTTTGCAAGGAAGGAGCTTTCACAGGTCTTCCCCAACAGCGAACTGGTAAACCCTTCAAACTGGAAAGGGGGACCGGAAGCAGTAAGGAAAAAATTTCGGAATGCCCTTAAGGCCGATTTAGAACGCGCCCTTCTCTGTCTGAAAAACAACGGCAGTTCAACCTGCCTACTCTGCGGACGGAAGGCGCCCACGGAGGGAACCGTTGCCGTTCGCAAAGACAAAGTTCCCATGCTTTCAGGAATGGTAAATTTTTACTCTGCCTTTACTGCCGGTGTCACAATATGCGGAGTCTGCGCCTTTGCCATAAGGTTCCTCCCAATGTCCATAACGAGAACCGGAGGTACCGGCCGCCTTTGGTTTCTGCACATTCAGTCACCGGAAATAGCCTCTGAAATTTCAAAGACTTACTGCTGGGCCAAATTTGAACTGGCAAAATCTTCCAACTCCCCTCTGAAGTTCTATAACGAGTGGCAGACGGCAGGAGATGCCGGAACGGTCCTTTACGTACTTTGTGAGCTTCTATCCAGGGCCGGATATCAATTAAGAAATGTTTGCCTTAATCCAATGCCCACGACGGCCTACATCTTTTCAAACGATCTCCGTAAGCCCTTCGTAACGGCCTACTCCATTCCCAATAAATTGCTGAAGTTTCTGGCAGGGCTTCAAATAAAAGGTAATCATTTTTTCGACCGCTTCCGCCGTGAGTTGCTGCGAGTACCGAAGAATCTGGACGATAAAGATAAAAAAGGCCGCGAAGCTTTCGTCAGAGATGTTTCTTTAAGAATGCTGAACCGCGAAAAAATCATCGCCCTGTGTCTCGATCACGGAAACGAAGCCGAAGGAAAAACTCCGTCCCTCAGAGGCGGATGGGTGGCTCAGGGTCTTTACCTTCTGGAGGTTTTAGAAATGCTCGAAAGCAAACTCAGCATAATTGAAAACCTGGGTATTAAAATAGCCAGGGATGACGACTCCCGTAAGTACATTATGCAACTGCGTAAAAGCGAGAATCTATATGGCCTCTTTCTGGATTTCGTAAAAAAAGGCCTGATAACTCACGACCAGTTCTACACACTGCTGCCTCCTAACGACGATTTAAGAGCCTCAGAAATCAGGGACATGGTTCTCGGGGTAATTTACGAATGGCAGAATTGCAGGGATAGGGGTCTGGAATTTCCGGAAGTTACGAAAAATGAAGTGATCCTCGTTGAAGATCAGATCATAAAACGGATCAGGCAAATCGGCGAACGATTATTGGGTAGCTTGCCGTCTCCGGAGCGCTGGATTGCCAGACTTCAAACTGCCAGAAGCCCTGCTCAAATTCGTGGAGTTTATCTAAGGGCGGTCCGGGATGGAGCAATCGGTTTTAATGATTTCGTTTTCCTGGTGCCTCTCGAAGACAGAGGAATGCTCTGGTTATTAAGAGATTATCTGTTGGCCTTTTTGTTCGAAAAGACCGCGGGTAACGGGAGCTTGCCCGAGGAAGTTATTTCTTTCGAAGACCGGGAAGAATTATTCTAGCCAGAGGAGGGAGAAATGGCTTATCCGGTTATTACAGGTGCCGTGCTCGTCGAGGCAAACGGGGCTGCTCTTAACAACGCAGGGCAGGCCGAAGGTTTAAGGGTTGATAACGCCGTTGTGGTTAAACAGATCCGACTCGGACGGCTGCGTTTTCCCTATGTATCCGGTCAGGCCTGGAGGCGCTGGTGGCGTGAAGTGCTTTATCAGGATTTTGGCTGGAAGCCGAGCGAAGTAACCCGTGAGGCCAAAAGCGCTTATACGGCGGGAGATCCCATTCTGTACGAAGAAGACGATATCTTCGGCTATATGGCTGCAAGAAAAAGAAAAAAGCCCTCGTCCTCTGCCGACACGGGATCCGGTACATACAGGAGAATATCTCCGCTGAAAAACAGTCTTCTTATTTCCGTTTTGCCAAACGTGATAACCCGTGACTTCGGGCACTTCTCCCGAAATCTGCCCCCGGACGCAGATATCATACCCTTTGAATCGGAGCATTATACCACCTATCTTCAAGGGGTTTTTACCATCTCCTTAAGTGACGTGGGCAGGTTTGCTAAAGGTGAGATGGCCGATCTTTCAGAGGAACTGGTAAAGGCTCACTCCGATGTGCTCGAAAAGGATGAGGAAGACGACAGGGTTTATCGGATAAACCTGGAGGAGCGCATCAGACGAGTTCGGGACGCTTTGAAGGCTCTGGCAAGACTGAGGGGTGGCGCTCAGCTCGCCCGCAACCTCTCGGAAGTCAGTCCGGTGGTGGTGCTGGTAGGCTTCCTGGACGGCGGTAATGCCCCATTTCAAAGAATCTTCGAAGCCGACATAAATAACGAAAGGATCGTTCTGAATCTTCAAAGGCTGGAATCTGTGCTGACCGACTACAAAGACCGTGTGCTCTTATCCGGTAACGGTAAGCCTGTGTTCTTCGGCTATCGACCGGCTCTGTTAGCCAATGAAGAAGAAGTTTTAAGTAAATTCACGAAGGATGAACCTTTTTCAGACCTGATTGATGTGGTCGGCACGCCCAATCAGGCCCTCGAAAAGGCAGCAGAACTGGTGGATCAGGTTTTCAGTGCCCTGTGATTTTGCCGGAAGGAGTATGCAGACCCATGCTGGAAGGCATAAGAATTGAGATCGCGGCTTATACCGCTTCTTTCAGGGTGCCTCATTACGTAGGGCATCAACTGACCCTGACCGTGCCGCCCCTTTCTACTATTTACGGGCTTCTTTCGGCCGCTACCGGAAGATGGATACTGCCTGAAGAAGTCGATTGGATGGCTTACCGATTTGAGTACGAAAGCAGAGGGGAAGATCTGGAAAAGATCTATCAGTTCGAAAGGAACAAAGTTGGAGCGCCTGCAAAACCCGGAAAAAGCACGGTCGTCAGGCGGGAATTTCTCGTAATGCCCCGTCTGATTCTTTATCTCCCCCTGCGCTGGGAAAACTGCTTTCGCAATCCTCGATATACCCTGCTTCTTGGCCGAACCCAGGACGTTGCCTTCGTTGAAAAAATCAGGCGGGTCTCTTTGCAGAGGGTCTCAGATGGAGAGGTCCGCGGATGTCTCGTGCCTTTCGAACTGATTTCAAAGATGTCGGGTTCGGCAATTCTTTATAACCTTCCGGTTGCCTTTAACGACGAGCCCGTACGAAGCCCCCTGAAAATGGCCGTTTTTGGCATTGTGGATTTTCACAATCCCGTCCGGCTGGAAACCGCCGGGGACTGGCTCGTCAGAAACCGGGAAGGCGGAGATGTTGTGCTTTTATTTCGAAAGGAGTGGACATCGAATGGCACGTCAGCAACTGCTGGCTAAATCTGGTGACCCCCCGATCCCGCTGTCGGAGCATCTCAAGGACGTTTCGGAATACTGTAGGGAGATCACCGAGGCCTACTCTGTTCACTGGGAAAAACTCCTGGGTTCTGAAGGGGCCCGCAAAGTCTCGGAGGCTCTTGTTATCGCCGGGCTCAGCCATGACATAGGTAAATGCGCTGAAGGTTTCCAGCGTTCCTTAAAAGATCGGCAGAAGGCCTGGAATTTTCGCCACGAGGTATTATCGGCAGCCTTCTTGCTGGCCTGCAAATTTCCCGATTATGTGACCCAGAAGCTGGCATTCACGGCCGTACTGACACACCACCGGGATCTATCCGACAACAATTTACTGATAGATTCCGGTTTATTACCACTCCCCACACCGGAATTCGTAAACGAAGCGAAAGAGAAATTCCTTCAAAGGCTTGGCGAAATGGCCGCATCCTGGGACTGGCTTCGAAGCTTCCTGTCCTCACGTAACGAATTCATGGGAATAAAGCTTCCCGAAAGGCTGAAGAGCGTGCCTTTCCCCGAAAAGTATCTCTCAGACCTTAGAGAAGAGCTCTTAAGATCCAGAAGTTTTTATGATGCCAGTTCTTTACCTTTTGTGCTCCTTCGAGGCTGGCTCATGGCGGCAGACCATGCCGTAAGCGCCGGCATAAAAAATTTGCGAACGGAACTGTTTCCCGGAAAGATGCCACCTTCAAGAAGATTTCAGGAAGAAGTGGGCAATCACAGGGGACACGCCTTTCTTGAAGCTCCCACCGGTTCAGGCAAAACATTGGCTGCAATAAAGTGGGCTCTGAGAAATCGCAAAAAAGGCGAACGCATCTTTTACCTCCTCCCCTATCAGGCAAGCATAGAAGCAATGGCGGATAAGCTGGAGGAGTTCTTCGGCAAAGAAAACGTTGCAGTTCTTCATGCAAGGGCATTGGACTACGCCTTTCGGGATTACTTTGAAAGGACGGAAGACTATCACACGGCGTACTCTATGGCAAAAATAGATAAAGAGCTCAATCGGCTTGCCCATAAGCCGCTAAAGCTGGCTACGCCCTTTCAGCTCATGAAGTGGCTCTTTGGCATAAGAAGATGGGAGATGGGCCTTAGCGAGATGGTGGGCGGTATCTTCGTCTTCGATGAAATTCATGCCTATGACGCTCATGTCGTTGCTCTGATCGTTGAAATGGTTAGGTTGCTCGGGCAACTGGGGGGACGATTCCTTTTCATGAGTGCAACCTTTCCCGAATTTCTCAAAGAACTTTTAAGAGACGCCCTGCAGGGGGATATTCCGGTATTCAGGGTAAAACCCGAAGATGAATGGTCCAGGATGTTCCTGCAAAAAGCCCGTCATCGAATTTTCTGGCGAAATGAGCCGCTGGAAAGGATGTTGCCGGATATCATAGAAAGGGCAGAAAAAGGAGCAAAGGTTCTCGTCGTGGCCAATCGGGTGGCTCAGGCACAGGCTCTTTACAGAGAACTGGCAGAAGCCGTTCCGGGGGTCTACCTTCTGCACAGCAGATTTACCCATCAGGACCGCGTTACCCTTGAACGACAGATCATCAAATCACTCCAGAAAAAACACGATCTCGATCTTAGAATCCTGGTAGCCACGCAGGTCGTTGAAGTATCCCTGGATGTGAGTTTCGACACACTCTTCACAGAGATCGCTCCCGTGGATGATTTGTTGCAACGCTTTGGAAGGGTAAACCGCTACGGAGAGCATGCCGAAGCAGTGAACATCTACGTTGCAACAAACTTCGACGAAAATAAATTAAAACACGTTTACGATCTTCAGCGAATAAAGGACACGGCATCAAAGGGACCTGATAACGGTTCGGAACTTACGGTACCTGTGATGTCAGAATGGATCACCGGGGTTTATTCCTGGGGATGGACAGAGGGCGAAAACAGGCGTTTTTGCCAGGCCAGGAAATCTTTTCTAAGGGTGCTTCAATACTTAAAGCCGATTATGCACATGGATGAAGGCAGCGAGGACTTTCGAGGTCTCTTCAAGGCCGTAGAAATCCTCCCGATTCAACTCTTTCAGGAATATCAAGAGCACCGCCAGGCCGGAAAACATCTTATAGCAAATCAGCTGTTGGTGCCCATATCCCTTGGTACCTGCTGGAAGCTGAGATCGGAAGGCAGGTTAAAGACATTGTCGGACGGTTTGTTGATAGCCGACGCCGGATACGATCCCAAACTGGGGCTTTTACCGGAAGATTCCCCGAGAAAGGACCAGAGTTTTTTGCTTTAAGCGCCGAAAAGGAATTGGATCCCAAATGCAGGACAGAACCGGAGAACCGAAAATCACGGGCAATCTCGTAAATGCTTACTTTGTGTGTCCACGAAAGGCATGGTTTTACGCCCGACAGCTTAATCCCGATCCCGACATGGAGCTTCTCGTCATTGGGCGACTCGTTTCAGAAGAGAGCTATTCGAGAAATAAGAAAGAGATTCAGCTCGAAGGAATAAAAATCGATCTAATCGTCCTGGAAAATAATAGCCTTGTTATTTGCGAAATAAAAAAGTCATCAAAAGAACTCACTGCAGCCAGAATGCAACTGCTCTTTTATCTTAATAATCTCAAGACACATGGCTTTAGTGCCAAAGGAGAAATAAGAATACCAAAGGAGCGCAAAAAAATTACTGTAGAACTCGACGACACCAGTATAAGTGATCTGGCTAATACCGTCAAAATCATAAGCCAAACGTGTAGCAGCGATACACCCCCTTCTGTCAAAAAGCAAAGAAAATGCAAGAAATGCGCTTTTTTCGAGTTATGCTTTGCCTGATGGAGTAAGCCATGAAGCGAAGCGTCTATGTTTTTTCCAATGGTGACGTAAAAAGAAAAGACAACACCCTGTATCTGGAGACGGAAAACGGCAGAAAGTACGTTCCTGTTGAGGCAGTGAGCGAACTTCTTATATTCGGGGAAATAAACTTAAACAAAAGACTATTAGAATTTCTGTCCCGCCACAGTATAATCATGCACTTTTTCAATCATTACGGTTATTACGTGGGGAGCTTTTATCCGAGAGAACATTTCAATTCTGGGTATATGCTTTTGAAACAGTGCGAGCATTATCTGGATTCAGAGAAGAGACTGATTCTGGCAAGGAAGTTCGTGCGTGGTGCGGTGGAAAATATCCGGAAGGTTCTGAGTTACTATGCCAATCGAGGGAAAGAAGTCGACCAAAATCTGGAAAAGATCGAAAACCTATGCATTTCCATAAACCAGTGCCGTAACGTGTCTGAATTGATGGCCGTTGAGGGGAATGTCAGAGACCTTTATTATCGGGCCTTTGATGTTATATTGGCGGACGATGAATTTGCCTTTGAGAGCCGCACCAGAAGGCCTCCACAAAACCGCCTTAATGCTCTGATAAGTTTTGCTAATTCACTAATTTACGTGTTTTGTCTTAGCGAAATCTATCAGACACACCTGGACCCCAGAATCGGTTTCTTGCATGCTACGAATTTTCGGCGCTTTACCCTGAACCTGGATGTTGCGGAGATATTTAAGCCCGTGATAGGGGACAGAACAATCTTCAGCGTTTTAAATAAAGGTATTCTCAAGGCAAAACACTTCGAAAAACGCCTTCAGGGGATAATTCTAACCGATGAAGGTCGGGAAATTTTCGTGAGACACATTGATGAACGAATGAGAACCACCTTTCACCATCGTAAACTTGGCCGTCACGTGTCTTATAGGGAGCTTATCAGGTTGGAGCTTTACAAAATTCAGAAGCATCTTATGGGCGAGCAGGAATACGAACCCTTTGTAATGTCCTGGTAAGAGCCATGTTTGTAATTCTCGTGTACGACGTAAACGTGAAGCGGGTGTCAAAAGTTTTAAAAACCTGCAGAAAATATCTGCACTGGGTTCAAAATTCTGTTTTTGAGGGTAAGACAACGGAAGCAAGGCTTGCCCGCTTAATGTCCGAGCTAAAGAAAATCATCAACAGGGAAGAAGACTCGATAATTATTTACTGTTTCGAAACGACCCGGTACAGTAACCGCGAAATAATAGGATTAAAAAAGGGCGGAGAAGATTATTTCATTTAGAGACCCATCACCGCCGTCGATCCCCAATCGTGCAAAAATTTACGGAGCATCGACGACACTTTACTATCACCGCAACGGGTCGTAATAATTGACAAAGTCGTAAGAATTAACGATTTGACAACAGCCAAATTTTATGTTTACCGGTAGGCGGGATTTGGTGTAGATACTGGAATGAGATTGGTTGCGAGAGTACCTATGAGGGATTGAAACCG